>CALHBZ010000347.1 GCA_937930605.1 Streptococcus oralis | reverse complement strand
TATTGGTTGCCTGTGATATAACCGCGAGCACGTGATGTTGCTAGGATTTGTTCCAGAACACCATCAGCAAAAGTCCAGGCAGGGTTGTTGCTATCGTCTACAGCTGATTGGTTGTATGGTACACGGCTGACACTTCTTTGAAGGTTAACACCATCGCTAGACAGGCCTCCGTTTGTATCATTACTAGCTGGGGCAGTTGGAGAACTTGATGCAGAACTAGATGAAGCAGACGAACTGTTCGTACTACTATCAGTCGTTGTGCTTGAACTTTCTTGGCTACTGCTACTTGAACTTGAACTAGAGGCACTTGTTTGCTGACTCTTACCAAGGCTAATGGCCTTATCTAATAGTTTATCTAGCTCTGTATTTCCCGTTTTAATTTCTGCAAATTTAGCATTTGCCTTGATTTTTGCATTGGTATCCAAGACACCGTCAGTAATTGCAGGAGTCTCAAACTGGGCATTGATATCTTGGATAGCCTTGATTTGAGTTGCTAGGCTATCATACTTAGATTTTGCAAGTGTATGCTCTCGGCTACCTTCAAGTTTATCTAACAAGGTCTTTAGTTGATCCAGCTTATCAAACTGACTATTTTTCAAAGCTGTTTTGTTAGCATCCGTATAGAAGGCATCATAGAGGGTATTAAACTCTTGTAGGTCCGTTTGTGTTTCTTGATTGTTAGAAGACGACTGAGAAGACTGGATAGCTTGGTTAGAGCGAGCTACTTGGCGATAGATATAGTAACCACCTGCCAGGATAAGGACTGCAGCTAAGGCCGAACCGATAACAAACACGCGCTTCTTTTTAGAATTAGAAGTTGTTTCTGATTCTGCCTGAGCTGAGCGGGAAAGTAGAGCTGTCTCTTCCTCTTCTTTTTCATCAGCAACCTCTACTGGCGCTTGCTTTTCCAACACAAGCGACTCCAAGTCTTTGTTTTCTTCTCCTGAAGGAGGCAAAATCACGTCCGAGCTTGTAGTTTCAGCTGAGTCTGACACCGTTTCTGCTGAAACTGTCTCGGGTTCTTCTATGACTGGCGCCGATTCTTCAGTGATTTCTGGAACTTCCTGTGTCAATTCTTCTTGAGCCTGAGCTGCTAGTAGTTCTTCTTTTTTAAATTGACGTGTTTCAAACTTATCCGCCTCGATTTCCTCGCGGTGTTGTTTGATATATTTATCCAGAATGCTGTCTTCTGGCAGAACACCCGCTTCGACTTCTTCATTTTTACGAATGACTTGACCAACTGTCAAATCTTTAGCCTCTCCAAAATCAAATTGGGCTTCTTGTTGCTCATGATTCTGCTGATCCTGTGTTTTGTTACTCATTTGTCTTCCTTTCTATTTCAACTCTTGGCGTTTGACACGCTGACCAAAGTATTGATACAAATCCACTTTCAAGGTCCCGTTATACAGTTTTCGTTTTTTATCAGCTGGACTTCCGTACTTACTTTCAAATGCTTCATCACTCGTCAGGATAAATTTACTCCAGGTTTTCAGTGGCGCAAACACCTGTCCCATCTCAGCATAGAGCTTGGTAACTCCTGCATCATCAGACAAACGCTCCCCATATGGCGGATTGGAGATGATGACACCATTTACCTTGTCTGTGCGCAAGTCTTGTACCCGCATTTGCTTAAAGGTGATATCGCCTGCCACACCTGCTGCTTGGGCATTTGCCTTGGCAATTTCCACCATACGAGCATCAATATCACAGCCCATAATATCCAATTCCAGTTCATGGTCAATTTTCTTGGCAGCCTCGGTACGCACTTCTTGGATTAACCGATCGCTAACCCAGTTCCATTCCTCAAAAGCAAAGGAACGGCGAAGACCAGGAGCCATCTTTTTAGCCATCATAGCCGCCTCGATACAGAAAGTCCCCGAACCGCAGGTCGGATCGATCAAGGGCTTGTCTGGATACCAGTTAGAGAGTTGTAAAATGGCTGCTGCCATGTTTTCCTTGATAGGAGCTCCACCCTTTTCCGTACGATAGCCACGCTTGAAAAGACTAAATCCTGTTGTATCAATCATGACAGTTGCCATATCTTTAAGGATGGACACCTCAATCTTAAATTCAGGACCATTTTCCATCAGGGGAACACCTTCTGGGCGAGCATAATGTTTTTGCAGTTTCTTCACAACAGCCTTCTTGGAAATCGCCTGAACACTAGGCTCATTATGCAGTTTAGACTTAACACATTTAGCCTTTGAGATAGGGAAACGCGCTCCAAGTGGGAGATAGTTTTCCCAATCTAGAGCAAAAACTCCTTGAAAGAGTTCTTCAAAGGTCTTTGCAGGAAAGCT
This sequence comes from Streptococcus oralis, assembly GCA_937930605.1. Classification (GTDB taxonomy): domain Bacteria; phylum Bacillota; class Bacilli; order Lactobacillales; family Streptococcaceae; genus Streptococcus; species Streptococcus oralis_CO. The sequence goes on along the minus strand of CALHBZ010000347.1, from coordinate 6,853 downwards.
CCCGACTACAATCTTGATGCGGTCAGCTGCTCGAAGCCAAAGATTGGTCTCGATGATTGCCTTCACATCTCCTTGAAAACGGACACGGCCATTTTCAACCTGGCAATCATAGCCTAACTCTCGCACATCTCGTCCAACAACAGCTTCAAGACCCGCCGCAGCAGTTGCGATTAAATTAAATTCTTTTTTCATTTTACAGTCTTGCAAGACCTTTCTTTTGTTCACTTTAAAAAATGAGGTTGAGAAAGATTTCTCAGCCCCAACCTATATGCAATTTTCTATAAGCCATGTTTTGTTCCAGAAGTGACTAGGACCACTTCCTTCGATAATCATCTGTCTACCACTAACAGCATGGAGCTGCTAGCAGTCAGAGTACTACGTTCGTTTCCGTGCACTCCATGCCCCGACCAAAATTTGGGTTGCTAGCTTGAGGGGTTTACCGCGTTCCACTCTCTCCGTTTCCAGAGAGACTCCGTCACTGTGGCACTTTCAAGCCTACTCTGACCTATCCGAAGACTTAGCCATTTCGACTGCCGTAACGATCTCTCGTCCCTAGGCTTATGGTTTCGCCTAGCACAAACACTACAGGCATCACAGCCTGTGCTAGCATGGACTTTCCTCATGAAAAGAGATTCTCTTCACGCGATTATCCAAAAATTGCATTTATGCACTTGATAAACACTCAATTATCAATCTTGATTGTCTAAAATTTGCTTGCCAAATACTTCTTTTTCAAGTCGATTTAAGCGTTTCAAGATATCAAAATTTGTCATCGAGGTAGTGCTCGTCATTTCGATAGAATCCGGCTGAGTCGGCGTTGTCTGCGATTTATGAGACAATTCCTCCTTCAAATCAGCAATCTCCTGACGAAGAGATTTAACCAAAGCTGCGTAGGTTTCATAGTCCTTAATCACATCATCCAAGAACTCGTCCACTTCTGCCTTACTGTATCCACGAACTTCACGTCCAAAGTCCTGTTCAAAAATATCTTTCGCTGAAAAAATAATACTTGCCATCTCTATCTCCATTATCAGTTGCTAGTATTATTATATAAAAAAACAAACAAAAATCAAGGTCAAAGCCTCAATTTTCGGGAAAATTTTCTGCCAATTCATTTAAGTCCTCAAATGTTAATCTTCTTGTAACATAGTTTTCTTGACTTTTCATCATTTGGTAAAAATAGCCTAACTTGCTTTCCTTTTCTTCGTCATAAAAGAGATAGCATCCGTCCGTATTTTCCAGCAAAAATTTCTGATAATCACGCAGTTGCCCCTTATGCTCATAGCGTGGATAGGCGTATTTAACGAAATCAACTTGTGTAAATTCACTTAGTTTGACCTGATTGGCCTCATTCCAATTACTTCCATGAGTTTCGAAATCGAAAACCGTTGCAAGTTGAAATCCATAGTCTGCTTTCATATCCCGAGCAACTTCTAGCACCCAGTATTCAAAACCCAGAGCCCCTGTAAAGACAAGCCAAACCACTCCATCCTCAGCTAGGCGTTCTAAGTCTCGTCGGATAGCCTTTTTTATGATTTCAAGGCGGATATCCTTGTCACTAAACAAACCCAAATCAAAGGCAGAGTAGCCCAAAATTAAAACCGTTGCCATTTTTAACCTTTCTTTGTAATTTTATGATATAATGAAGTGATGTTATTGTACCAATAAGGAGAACCATGGTCAACTATCCACATAAAATTTCATCACAGAAAAAGCAGGTCTCCCCTTCACAAACAAAAAATTTCGCAAATCGAGGGATGTCTTTTGAAAAGATGATCAATGCTACCAACGACTACTATCTGTCACAGGGAGTGGCTGTTATCCACAAAAAACCTACCCCCATTCAAATCGTACGTGTTGATTATCCCCAAAGAAGTCGAGCCAAGATCGTTGAAGCCTACTTCAGACAAGCCTCAACTACAGACTATTCGGGAGTTTATGATGGGTACTACATCGACTTTGAAGCCAAGGAAACCAGACAAAAATATGCGATTCCGATGAAGAATTTTCATCCTCATCAGATTCGTCATATGGAACAAGTCCTTGCCCAGCAAGGTATCTGCTTTGTCCTCCTTCACTTTTCTTCTCAGCAAGAAACCTACTTATTGCCGGCCATTGACCTCATTCGTTTCTATCATAAGGATAAGGGACAAAAGTCAATGCCACTTGGATATATTCGAGAATTTGGATATGCAATCGAGCCAGGTGCTTTTCCTCAGATTCCCTATCTCGACGTTATCAAAGAACACTTACTAGGTGGTAAAATAAGATGAACAAACAAACTATCCTACGAATAGCTAAGTATGTAAGTATCTGCCTTTTGACCTTATTTATCGCAGCTATTATGCTAGGCGGAGGTCTCTTCCTCTACTATGTGAGCAAGGCTCCAGCCCTATCCGAAAGTAAACTAGTCGCTACAACGTCTAGTAAGATTTATGACAACAAAGACGAACTCATCGCCGATCTTGGATCAGAACGACGTGTCAATGCACAAGCAAACGAAATTCCGACAGAGTTGGTCAATGCCATCGTCTCAATCGAAGACCATCGTTTCTTCAATCACCGTGGAGTCGATACCATTCGTATCCTCGGTGCCACTCTACGAAACCTTCGTGGTGGGGGGGGACTTCAGGGGGCTTCAACCCTGACACAGCAGTTGATTAAATTGACCTATTTCTCTACTTCAACTTCTGATCAGACCCTTTCACGTAAGGCTCAGGAAGCATGGCTTGCCGTTCAGCTCGAACAAAAAGCAACCAAACAAGAGATTCTAACTTACTACATCAACAAGGTCTACATGTCAAACGGTAACTACGGAATGCAGACAGCTGCTCAAAATTACTACGGCAAAGACCTCAAAGATTTAAGTTTGCCCCAATTGGCCCTCTTAGCCGGAATGCCCCAGGCTCCAAATCAGTATGACCCTTACTCACATCCAGAAGCTGCTCAAGAACGCCGAAATCTCGTTCTCTCTGAGATGAAAGGGGAACATTATATTACTGCCGAGCAATACGAAAAAGCTATCAACACCCCTATTACTGATGGTCTCCAAAGTCTGAAGTCAGCTAATACCTATCCGCCTCACATGGATAATTACCTCAAAGAGGTAATCGACCAAGTTGAACAGGAAACGGGCTACAACCTTTTAACTACAGGTATGGAAGTTTATACCAACGTTGATTCCAATGTCCAACAACGTCTCTGGGATATCTACAATACCGACGAATACGTTAATTATCCAGATGATGAGTTGCAAGTAGCTTCTACCATCGTTGATGTCACAAACGGAAAGGTGATTGCCCAGCTAGGTGCTCGCCACCAATCAAGCAATGTTTCCTTCGGTATCAATCAGGCTGTTGAAACCAACCGTGACTGGGGTTCTACTATGAAGCCTATCACTGATTATGCTCCTGCTTTGGAGTATGGTATTTATGACTCTACAGCTGCAATGGTTCGCGATGTTCCCTATAACTATCCTGGAACTGACACCCCTGTCTACAACTGGGATAAGAGTTACTTTGGAAATATTACATTACAGTACGCCCTACAACAGTCACGAAACGTGCCAGCCGTAGAAACGCTCGATAAGGTTGGACTAGATCGTGCCAAGACGTTTCTAAATGGACTAGGCATTGACTACCCAAGCATACACTATGCTAATGCTATTTCAAGTAATACAACCGAATCTGATAAAAAGTATGGAGCAAGTAGTGAGAAGATGGCTGCTGCTTACGCGGCTTTTGCTAATGGTGGTATCTACCGTAAACCAATGTATGTCAACAAGGTCGTCTTTAGCGATGGTAGTTCAAAAGAATTTTCTGACCCTGGTACACGGGCTATGAAAGAAACTACTGCCTACATGATGACGGAGATGATGAAAACTGTCCTAACCTATGGAACTGGTCGTGGTGCCTATCTCTCATGGCTACCACAAGCTGGTAAAACTGGTACATCAAACTACACAGATGACGAGATTGAGAGATACATTAAGAACTCTGGATATGTAGCTCCTGACGAAATGTTTGTCGGCTATACTCGTAAATACTCAATGGCTGTTTGGACTGGTTATTCTAACCGTCTCACTCCTATCGTTGGGGATGCTTTCTACGTCGCTGCTAAGGTCTATCGTTCGATGATGACTTATCTTTCTGAAGATGACTACCCTGGTGATTGGACCATGCCGGAGGGTCTCTATCGAAGCGGAGAATTCATCTTTAAAAATGGAACACGCTCTACATGGACAAATCCATCTCCCCCACAGCGCTCTATCCCAGAAACCTCTACTTCTGAAAGTACATCGCAAACTACTACGACTCCCCCAAATACAACTCCAAACACGAGCAACAGTCAGCAACCAAATTCACCTCAACAAAATACAAATCCTAATCAACAAAATCCGGCTCCTCAAACAGGACAGCCATAATAAAAACAACCTCCTGAGAATATTCTTTCTCAGGAGGTTTTAGCTATTGGCAAATAGTTCTTGTGGCTCTCTAGCATGAAAGGGATATGTTCCAAACTTTTAGTCTGGGTAGTTTGGTAGAATACCTTAGTTCAAGTTCATGTGATTGGATTAATATTGTTTTTTACTATTTGTAGAATATATACGATAATGGTTCATTAAAACTTAATATACTTCTGTGGTAATAAAACAATATTCAAAAATGGAATTTTTTTCAATATATAAGTTGCTAGTATGGATAAATACCAACCTAAGACAATCCCAACAACAACGTGAAGAAAAACTGAGTTTACTCCCACTTTCAACATTAGAATCCGAATCATGCTACAAATTGGTGCATGGAGAATATAGATACCTAAACTATCTTTCCCGTATTTAGTGAAATATAGGAAAGTTTTAGGGAAACTTTTCTCCATTTTAGGAAAAATCGCAAAAGCAACTAATACACAGACAATAAAAGCAATTCCCCATAAACCTGGGTTACTATAGCTTACATAATCCTTCTTAGACCCTACTTCATAAAACAAGAACCAAGCGAGCATATAAATAATATCAAATTGCACAAAGAAAAGCAGAAACTTTTTCAAATTAATTTTATCAAAATGAATTTCACTCAACACACTACCAAGAAAGAAACAGATTCCCCAGACTAGTGTTCTTTGAACAATATAAATATCTGTTTGAACAAATAGGGTTAAACAATAAGCGAAAATACTTATCAAAAATAACATTCTAGGATTTTTGATTAAAATAGATACTAATCCATAGATTATCAAAATAGACCAGAGTATATATAAATACCATGAAACCCCAAGAGGATCTTTATAGATATTTAGCAAATCAGATATGGTTGTAGGAACACGAACAGATGCCCCTGCAACTTTTTGAAGACCAAAGTGAATGATCGAATAGAAAATATACGGTAAGCCAAAAATAATCGTCTTCTTTTTAGCATATTGCCAGAACTCTTTCAAATCAGATATGGGTTTGAAAAAGTATCCTGATAGGGCAAAAAATACGGGTATATGAAATATATAGACTTGTGCTACCAACAATAATAGTATGTTTTCTGCTGCGGGGAATTTTTCTGATTGATACAGTCCAAGCAACACATGTCCTACTAAGACTAAAAATATGGAAAAACCTTTTCCAAAATCTATCCAGTTAATTCTACTTTTTGCCATGCTCAAACTCTTTCTCCACAACCTCAAGCGCCCGTTCAATCACCACATGCATATCGTAATATTTATAATCTGCTAAACGCCCACAGAAGATAACTTTATCATTCTTTGAGGCTTCCTCTTGGTACTTAGCAAACATAGCATTATTTTTCTCATCGTTGATTGGATAGTAAGGCTCGTCCCCACGCTTCCAGTCAGCTGGATATTCACGCGTGATAACTGTCTTTGGCTGCGTTCCATATTCAAAATGTTTGTGTTCGATGATGCGAGTATAAGGGATCTCACGCTCTGTATAGTTCACTACAGCGTTCCCTTGATAATTTGCCTCGTCCAAAATCTCATGCTCAAAGCGAAGGCTACGGTATTCTAACTCTCCGTGCTTGTAGTCAAAATACTGGTCGATCATTCCTGTGAAGACAACTTTTTCAGCTGATGCTTCTAACTCTTCACGGTGAGCAAAGAAATCAACACCAAGCTCAACTTCAACGTCTTTAAGCATATTTTCGATAATGACATTGTAACCACCAATAGGAATTCCTTGGTAACGGTCGTTAAAATAGTTATTATCAAATGTTAGACGAACTGGAAGTCGTTTAATGATAAATGGAGGAAGTTCTGTTGCTGAGCGTCCCCATTGCTTTTCAGTATAACCCTTGATCAACTTTTCATAGATATCTGGACCAATCAACTTAATGGCTTGTTCTTCCAGATTTTTCGGCTCAACATCCTTCATATCAGCTGTCTGCTCAGCAATCTTATCTTTTACTTCCTGTGGAGTTTTTGTGCCCCACATAGCATAGAAGGTATTCATATTGAAAGGAAGGTTATAAAGACTTCCTTTGTAGTTTGCGACAGGTGAGTTGATATAGTTGTTAAATTCAGCAAATTGATTAACATAATCCCACACTTTTTTGTTGGAAGTATGGAAAATGTGGGCACCATATTTATGGACGTTGATCCCTTCAATATTTTCACAGTAGATATTTCCACCAATGTGATCACGTTTATCAATCACTTTTACTTTTTTTCCACGTTTTGTAGCTTCGTGTGCGAAGATTGCTCCAGACAAACCAGCTCCAACGATTAAATAGTCGTACATATTACACTCCTTTTTATAATTTAACGATTCGATTGAAATAAGGAATTTTCATTAGCATTCCAACAATAATAAAACTAACACTTAAAGTAAATATAGCAAAAAGTAAATATG
>CALHBZ010000346.1 GCA_937930605.1 Streptococcus oralis | reverse complement strand
TTCCGATAATGGCCATTGTTTTCCGTTTTTTGAGGTTGACGATAAGGCCGATAATTCCCAAGATAAATGCAACAATGGCGATGAAAAATGACAGATAGTTAATAAATGGGATCCAAGATCCTAAAAGTGCGATGGCTCCAAAAATGGTTGCTAAAATCCCTAAAACTTTTTGTTCTTCTGGTTTCATTTGAAAGTTTTCTCCCTTCATCGAGTGAATGGATATCAATCCACAGTATTTAGTGCTTATTATAGAGAAAATATCTGCTGATGTCAATTCTGACTAAGATAGTTCTCAAGGAAACTTTTTTCTTGACATTTCTTCCGGAAGTGATAAAATAGTTCTCATGGAAACTTATTTAGTTCCTAGGAGAACTAAATACAAGGGTTAGAAAGGAGCAATCATGGATAAACCGATGTTGGTCTTTAAGCGTTTTGGGCACCAGGTTCATCTGATGGTACAGAAAGAAGCCAAGAGATGTGGCATTGAATTTATGGGTGGACCGCAAGGACAGGTCCTACGGATTTTAGATCATCGTGAGCATGATCAAGAATTAACGCTTATCAAGGATATTGAACAAGAACTCAATATTACTAAATCTGTGGCCAGTAACTTGGTCAAGCGTATGGTACAAAATGGTTTGGTCGAGTTAGAGGCCAGTCCAAGTGATAAACGAGCAAAATTTGTTCGTTTGACCGACAAATCACGATCTCAGATGCAAAAAGTTAAGGCATTTTTTGATCGGATCGATCAGAGTCTGCTAGAGGGTGTTTCAAAGTCGGATTTGGCAATCTTTGAAAAGGTCCTCGGTCAGTTGCAAGAAAATGTTGAGAAGATAGGAGGAGAGGATGAAGAAACTCGCTAAACGTATTACAGGAAAAGAGTGGGGGATGATCGTTCTTACGATTTTATTCACTTGTTTCTCGGTCTATCTCGAGTTAGAGGTGCCGACCTATATTTCACAAATTACAGAATTACTCGGAACGCCCGGAACGCAGTTGGGTGAGCTCTGGTTACCAGCTGCAAAGATGATTGGTTTGTCTTTATTGGCCTTCTTATCATCTGTTATGGTTGGTTTCTTTGCCGCTCGCGTTGCAGCATCCTACACAACTTATCTACGTAGTGACGTGTTTCATCAGGTTTTGGACTTTTCACAGACAGAAATCAAGCGTTTTTCAATCCCCAGTCTCTTGACTCGGACGACCAATGATATTACCCAGGTTCAGATGCTCTTTACTATGGGCTTGCAAGTGGTCACTCGTGGGCCTATCATGGCCATCTGGGCCATTGGAAAAATCCTTGGGAAATCGGAATACTGGCTCTGGGCAGTGGTTGTGGCTGTTATTGTGAATGTCTTGATGACCACTGTTCTCATGACTCTAGCCTTTCCAAAACAATCTGTCATCCAAAAATTGACAGATAAGCTCAATAGCATCACTCGTGAAAGTTTGACTGGGATTCGGGTTGTTCGTGCATACAATGCGGAAGATTACCAAGATGAAAAATTTGAAGCTGCCAATGATGAGGTGACACGTCTTAATCTCTTTGTCAATCGATTGATGGCTATTATGAATCCTATTATGATGGCCATTTCAAGTGGACTAAGTTTAGCTATTTACTGGATTGGTGCCTATATCATCAACGACGCTAGCTTGACAGAACGTCTGCCACTTTTTAGTGATATGGTGGTCTTTATGTCCTATGCTATGCAGATCGTGATGGGCTTCCTTCTCATGGGGGCACTCTTTATCGTTCTTCCTCGTACCATAGTTTCGGCAGGACGTATCAATCAAGTATTGGATCTGCACTCTTCTATTGAAAATCCTAGTCATCCACAGACAGCGGATTCTTCAGTTCAGGGACAAGTGGAATTTCGTGATGTGACCTTCCGCTACTCTAAAAACTCTGAAGCAGTTGTGGAACATGTTACATTTAAAGCCGAAGCGGGTCAAACAGTTGCCTTTATCGGATCAACTGGATCTGGGAAATCTACTCTAGTCAACCTAATACCTCGTTTTTACGATGCTTCAGCAGGAGAAATCCTAGTGGATGGTGTCAATGTGCAAGATTACGACTTGGAAGACCTGCGCAATAAGGTCGGCTATATTCCACAAAAAGCTGTACTCTTTTCTGGAGATGTCAAGGGTAACTTGGACTTTGGTAAGAGCAAAGAAACTCCTCTAAGCGAGGCTGCTATGTGGCAAGCCCTTGAATTGGCCCAGTCTAAAAGCTTTATCGAGGATAAGGAAGCAGGTCTTGCCTCAGAAGTAGCCCAAGGTGGGACCAACTTCTCAGGGGGGCAAAGACAGCGTTTAGCCATTGCGCGTGCCTTGGCTCGTAAACCAGAGATTCTCATCTTCGACGACTCTTTCTCAGCCTTGGACTACAAGACAGATCGTGTCCTACGCCAAGAGCTAGCTGAGAAAACAAAATCCATGACCAAGCTTATCGTAGCGCAGCGGATTTCTACCATTATGGATGCTGACCTGATTTTAGTATTGGATCAAGGAAAAGTTGTGGGACAAGGCACCCACAAGGAACTTCTAGCTACCAACGAAGTCTACCAAGAAATTGCCTACTCACAACTATCGAAGGAGGAATTGGAACATGGAAAATAAAAAAGTGTCATTCTGGAAACAGTGCAAACCTTATATGGCAGGTCTCCAACTCCCTCTCCTAATTGCAGTTGTGGCGGCGGTCATTTCAAGCATCATTACCGTTTATGGGCCAACTAAGATTAAAGAAATTACTAACTTGATTTCAGATGGCTTGATGACAGGAATTGACTTGGTAGCCATCTCAAACATTGCTGGATTTCTAGTTGTCCTATATGTGTTTGGAGCCATCCTTAATTACACACAGGCCTATATCTTTTCAACGAGTATTCAACATTTTTCAAAACGCTTGCGGACAGCAATCGCTGAAAAAATCAATCGTTTGCCTCTAGGCTATTTTGACTGTCATTCTCAAGGGGACACCCTTTCGCGCGTGACCAATGATGTGGATACGGCAGCGCAATCTCTCAACCAAAGTTTAGGGACAGTTCTTTCAGCTAGTTTCTTGTTGATTGCTGTCTTGGTGACCATGTTTGGGATGAACTGGATTTTGGCATTGGTAACAGTTGTATCAACCCTTGTTGGTTTTGCGGCGGTTTCTGTCATTATGGCTAAGTCACAAGGTTACTTTAAAGCCCAACAAAATAATCTCGCAGCTGTGAATGGTTATGTAGAGGAAATGTATTCGGGACAAAATGTGGTAACGAGCTATAATGCCGTTGATGCTACGAAAGAAACATTCGCAGGTTTAAACCAAAATTTGCACGACAGTGTCTGGAAATCTCAGTTTATCTCTGGTATCATGATGCCAGCTATGATCTTTGTTGGAAACTTTAGTTATGTTTTGGTCATCATCGTAGGGGCCGCGCTAGCGTTAGAGGGACATATCAGTATCGGGATTATCGTAGCCTTTATGGTTTATGTGCGTACCTTCTCACAACCCTTGTCTCAAATTGCCCAAGGGATTACCAGCTTGCAACAAGCCAGTGCAGCTATGACTCGTGTATTAGAATTTCTAGCTGAAGCAGAGATGCAGGATGAATCTCATAAGGAAAGGCAATTAACCAACATGAAGGGTGAAGTGATCTTTGATCAGGTGTCATTTGGCTATACACCAGAGCGCACCATCATCCATGACTTTTCTGCTACAGCTCATGCAGGGCAAAAGGTCGCAATTGTTGGACCGACTGGAGCTGGTAAGACAACCATTGTCAATCTTTTGATGAAATTTTATGAGATTGATAAGGGAAGTATCCGTATCGATGGTGTGGATACTAAGGACATGAAGCGTTCGGAAGTGCACGATGCCTTTTCAATGGTCTTGCAGGATACTTGGCTCTTTGAAGGAACCGTTCGAGACAATCTCATCTATAATCAAACAGGGATTAGCGATGAACGAATGATGGAAGCTAGTAAGGCTGTGGGAATCCATCACTTTATTATGACTTTGCCAGATGGCTATGATACCGTCTTGGACGATACAGTGACCTTGTCTGTCGGACAAAAACAACTCTTGACCATCGCTCGTGCTTTGTTGAAAGACGCGCCGCTCTTGATTTTGGATGAGGCGACCTCTTCTGTTGACACCCGTACGGAGGAATTGATCCAAAAAGCTATGGACCGTTTGATGGAAGGAAGAACTTCCTTTGTCATTGCCCACCGCTTGTCAACCATCCGAAATGCTGATTTGATTCTTGTCATGAAAGATGGTAATATCATCGAACAAGGCAATCACGAGGAACTCATGGCTCAAGGTGGTTTCTATGCAGACCTCTACAATAGTCAATTTACAGAAGACGAAGCAGAAGAATAAACTAAAAGAAGGCTTGACGGCCTTCTTTTTCTGCACTATACTAGAAGGCAAGCGCCTCACATAGAGACAAAAAAGTAATGAATGAGAAGAATAAATGAAAAATTATCAAAAATGGTATAGGAACATCAGCTCCAAACTAACTAGCCATCCCACCCTTTTATTTCTGTTACGCAGTTTCAATCGTTTGATGACAGTAGCTATGCCCATGGTCTATCTGGCCTTGCTAGTCACCACTTACCTGCAGCTAGGACTTGGTCAGCAAGTCGGTGTCTATTTGCTTGTCCCCGCCTCGGGATTTGTTATCTTGTCCCTGTTTCGTAAGAAAATCAATCACCCGCGCCCTTACGAAACTTGGGACATCGACCCATTACTTGACAAGGATAGTTCGGGACAGTCTATGCCCAGTCGCCACGTCTTTTCAGCAACTATCATCTCTATGGCCTGTTTCCACGCTTGGACTTTGATCGGAACTATCTTGCTTATTTGTTCAGGACTCTTAGCCTTGGTCCGAGTGCTAGGTGGTGTTCATTATCCCAAGGATGTGCTCGTTGGTTACGCTTGTGGTCTTGCGTGGGGAGGTCTTTTCTTCCTATTCTGACATGTAAGTCAAGCTAGTCTTACAACCACTTACTACTTCAATTTGACCACTTGCTTTTTTGCCCTTGTTTTCCCATCTTAGCTTTGATATAGTAGAGTCAGAAAGGAGATGTGATGAAGTTACGAATTGAG
>CALHBZ010000345.1 GCA_937930605.1 Streptococcus oralis | reverse complement strand
TGGTACCACTGGAAGATCTGTTCCCGGTTTAGTTGGGTTGTTTGGATCGTTTGGATATGGAAGATTTGGTACTTTTGGAAGTCCTTCTGGTACATTTGGTACGTATGAACCAAGTTTCTTGTACTGAACAACTTCTTCGCTGTTAGCGTCGCCAGCTTTCACTGTCTTCGCTGCTACATTAGCCTTATCTGCCACAAATCCAGTTACTACTGGTGTACCTTCTTGTGCCAATTCTTTCGTAGCTGGTGTCCATGCACCGAAGGTTTCAACGCCAGTTACACGGTTACGTTCACCTGTACGTGTGAAGGCTGCTTCTTGAGTTACTGGAGCTTTCAGAGCTGGACGACCTTCTGGTTTACCATCTGCGTATTGGTACTTGATCGTACGAGTAACCTTGTTGTTCAACTCAGCTGGGTTCGTATTGTCATCCAAGCGAGGAGTTACAACAACTGTCCATGTTTGATCTTGTGTTTTATCTTTATCAAACGTCTGACCATTTGGCTGAGTGAAACCATCACTTACAAGTGTGTAACCAGCTTGTTTCAATTGTTCGATACGAGCTACTGTTGAGTAAGATACTGGTTCACCTGACTTACCAGTCACAGGGTCTGTGTAAAGAGTCTTAACTGGCACACCGTTCTTACCATCTGTTACGTACTTGATAGAGCCGCGTTGCTCATCCAAGTTATACTTGACAACCTCTTTTGAATCAGGAGAAGTAGGAGTTACAGTGATAAGTGGAACTGATGCTCTATCTGGAGTAAATCCTGTAATGCCAGGAGAAGACACTTCTGGAAGAGTTCCACTTCGTCTGCTCCAAGCGCCTGGAGTTTCAACACCTGTCACTTTGTTCACAGAGACTTGTCTATTAAATGATGCTGGTTGAGTGACAGTAGGAGGAAGCGCTGGACGTCCTTCTGTTACACCATCACCATATTGATATTCAATAGTACGAAGAACTTGTTTTGTCTCGCTTCTTGTCTCAATACGTGGAGTTAGGACAACTTCCCATGTTTGGTCTACATTATTGTTGCTGTCAAATCTTTGACCTCCAGCTTTAGTAAAGCCGTCGCTAACAAGATCGTATCCTTGTTGCTTGAATTCATTGATTTTATCAGTTGTTGTGTAGTTTACAGGTGTATCTGATTGGCCTGATACGTTATCTGTGTGGAGAGTCTTAGCTGGAACGCCGTTTCTACCATCTGTACGGTAAACAATAGTTCCTCGTTGAGTAGCCGGTGCATAGCTTACAATTTCACGCCAGCTTGGATCTGTTGGTGAAACAGAAGCTGAATTTACACGTGGTTTACTTGGTGTGAAGCCTGCTACTTCTGGGCTGTCAACTGCACCCACAGTTTGACGACTTGGCGTCCAATTGCCGTATGTCTTTTGACCAGTCACTGGGTCTTCTGACACTTGACGAGTAAATTGAACTGTTTGCTCAACCGGTTGTGGAAGTGCTGGACGATTTCTAGTCACACCATCTTCATATTCGTAAGCTACTGTACGAGTAACATCCTTAGTTTCAGTTGTTACTTTCGGATTATTCTTACGGTATGAAACGATTTCACGCCAGCTTGGATCTGTTGGTGAAACAGAAGCTGAATTTACACGAGTTTTATTTGGTGTAAAGCCTTTAATTGCTGGTGTATCAACCGCATCTACAGTTTGACGACTTGGTGTCCAATTGCCGTATGTCTTTTGACCAGTCACTGGGTCTTCTGACACTTGACGAGTAAATTGTACATTTTGTTGCACTTCACGTGGAAGAGCTGGACGACCTGAAGTCACGCCATCTTCGTATTCGTAAGCAACTGTACGAGTAACATCCTTAGTTTCAGTTGTTACTCTTGGCGCAATCTTTTCATAGTAAACAATCTCAGTTCCTGGAGTAGAACCTGCGTTCACTGTGATACCATCCACACGAGTTCTATCTGGTGTGAAACCAGTAATGCTTGGTGTATTTACGCCACCAAAGTTTTGGCTCGCTGGACTCCATGGGCCAGGTCTGCCACCTGTAACTGTTCGAGTAAACTCAGCTGTTTGAGTAACTGTTTGCGGAAGTGCTGGACGTCCTGCTGTTTGACCATCTCTATAACGATACTCGATTGTACGAGTAACAGTTTGTTTTTCTGTCTTAACATCGGCAGCACCTCTACGATAAACGTAGGTTACAGTACCGTTTGTTCCCCAGTCAGCCAGAGTTCCTGAAGGTGGCAAGCTACCTCTCTTCATTCCAATGAAACCATAGCCAGGGATCTTCTTCTGTTCAGTAGTATAAGGCTTACTTTTAAAGGCACCTTGTGGATAGGTTACGGAGCCTTCAGCGATTTCTCGACCTTGCTCATCTTCATAACGTACGTCGACAGAGGCACTTTGGTAGAAATCAAAACGTTTGATTTGGAACTGTTGCAAGTTCTTGTAGTTACCAGTTGTCGCCGTAACCACCATGGACATCAGTTGTTCTGGAGTAGAAACTCTCTTCTTCCATTGCTTGATACCAAGATTACTTTCGTAAGAGACAGTTAATTCCTTGGTTACACCGTCATACTGGATAGCAAATCTGTGGAAACGACCATCCAAGTCACTTGAGTCTAGACGTTGAGCACTACCAGCATCTGTCTCAGCCCACCAGCGGTCATAGTCACCACCAGTGAAGATACCTCCACCACGAACTTTTTTATGAGTAGTATTTACCCAGGCACCGAATTGTCCCAGACGAGGGTCTTCCGCCCAACCATATTGGAAGGAGTCCGTGTTGGTGGTGTCAAAACGATTCCCTTTCGGTGGCGTGTGGACGTTCCAGAAAGTATCCAGTTTGAAACCAGTTGCGTTACGCAAACCACCGATACCAAGGTTACCACCATCGGCACCTAGGTCTGTTGTATTCCCTGTATGGAAGGCAAAACCGATACCATCGGCACCATAGCGTTCCTGAGTCTTATTACCAAGGTTAACCCCACCAGTCAGCTTGAAGCTTTGGTTCATATTGATCTTACTCTTCAGACTGAAGTTACCTGTCTTAGAGTTTTCATCTGGAGTAAGGGTTACGATACCATCGTATGAATTATAGGTAGCTGAACCATTCAATCTAAAGTAATCAAGGAAGTTTTCCTTTGTTACAGTAGTCTTCCCTGTTTGTGGGTCAAACGAACGGAAGCCACTTTCTCCAGATTTACGGAAGTCAGCATAGCCTTTATCTACTTCGCGTTGAGCAGCAGCCAATGTAGAATTTGCTTCGCTTCGTGCTACAGCAGTTGAATTTTGACCAGCAGTTGCCAAACTAGCAGCCTGACTAGTTGCTTTTTCAATTGAAGACTTGCCAGATTCTGCAGTAGTAGATTCTGCTACAGTTTCAGATGAAGAAGCAGTTGATGCCGCTACAGATGTAGCTTCAGACTTAACTGCAGAAGCAGCTGATTGGCTATTTGCAACTGAAGCCTCAGATACTTGTGAAGTTGCTTCTTTTAAAGCAGCCTCGCTCTTTGAAGCCACTTCTGGCTTCACAGCTTTATCTGCCACTTGGCTAGATGGGGTTTCAGAACTTGCTACAGTTTCTGCGGCTGAAGTAGCATCTGCAGCAGACTTGGAAGTATCTGGACCTGATTTCCCCTCCGATTCTGGTACAGTCTCCTTCTTCTCTGTAGAAGTGCTTGGGGAATCTGTTTTAGCCAATGTGTTGGCTGCAACAGCGTTCCCGCCCAAGAACATGAAAGCTGCGACGGCTACGGAAGCCACACCTACATTAAACTTACGCACTGAGTATCGAAGTCGTTTCTCAGCACTCGCTCTGTGTAATCTGCGTCGCGCATTTTTATCCATGAACGTTTCTCCTTGTTTTAAATATAGTCCAACCACCTACTATGCAATATTCTAATCATTCGATGTTTAAAACATATAATAATATGTGGTTGTTGATTATAATGCCAAAGTTTTAACATCAAACCATACTTATCATTATACTCGTTTTTTCCCATTATATCAAGAGTTTTGCTATTTTATTTCCCATTGTAACAAAAGTGTAACATCGTGTTGCAAACTTCTAAATGCATGTTTTATACCCAAAAATGCATAATCCTTATTTCTTCAAAAATGACCTGTCTGCTTCTTGCTACAAAAATCGAAAAGAAACGACCTTCCGAGGCAAAAGAAAGCCCAGTCTAGCCACTGATTAAAGCACTTAACTCTAGCGCTCTTCTCACTTTTGTATACAAAACCGAAACGATCTTCTCCAAAATCACTCTTTTTGATCCAGATATCATGATCCAACATCTATCTCCAAGGCTTCCGACAGGGGCAATTTATTTCTATTTTTCTAATAATTTCAAATATTTAGACTTTTTGACTGGACTAGAAAAGACTAAAAGAAAAACTCACCCAACAAAAGGTGAGACAAAAACAAGACTGAAGTTCTAAGAATCAAATAGTTTCTTTCTGCAAGGTTTGAATGATAAGGAACCATCTTTTTAATTGATAGTCTGCATTTAGCATGAATAAAGAGAGTAAAGCTACTAGAAATATAAGAAAGATGTCTCCAAACTCACCCGATAGAAATAGCCAACCGCTTATCAAGATTGCTAAATATATCATTAGTTTTATGATAAGAAAGAATATCCGTCTTTTTCTGAGGTTTTTTACTAACTGAGCCAACAGCTCTTTATCAAGCACCGTTTTTTGAAGTTCTAGCTTTGATTGATATTTTTTATAATCCATTGGGCTAATAGATAAGAGGCTACAAGTAAAAGCAGTGCTAGGAAAACTCGAGTAGCTCCACTTTAAAATATGCCTGTTTTTTCAATACGAGCCATCAAAATTCTTAAAACATGGACAGTTATCGGCAGCAAAATGTAAAACCAATTATTGGGAGTTTTCACCTCTTCTAACAAGGTTTTATTTTCAAAATCAAAATGATAGCTCTTACCCTTATAAAGGCCTAAATTCACCAACTTTGCTTTATCTTTCAATCATATGCTCCTTTTCTTCTCTTTTATTTTTATCCAGTAAAAATTTAACGGGTGTAAAAACAAAGCATTTCCTGCAATCAAAGTAAATATACCAAACATTAAGAGACATATATGGACTATAAAATTGTCTGCCAAATTAGAAAAAATTGCTACAAACCCACCTAATGTAAAAAGCACGGACAAACCATATATAAAAATAAAAAATAGCAATTTTTTAAAAAATCTAGGAAATATATAAATTTTCTGATATTGCTTATTTTGAAATTCACTGGGAAGTTTGTAAAACTTTGTCACCCACAATCGTAAAACCGAAACAAACATCAAAATTATACAAGCTAAAATTTTACTTAATATTGCTGAATTAAATTTCAAAAATTGATTGATATCAAATACTCTTGATAGAAACATGGCACTTACGCCAGCACCAAAGCCATAGCCCAGACCATGTTTTTCAAAAGCCTCTTTTAACCGAGCATTCTTCTCCTCTGATTGGGACAATTGCTCATATTCTTCCTTACTCATCTCGTAACATCTGTGAGGCACAAAGTAAATCAACAAAGGTAAGAAATAGACAATCAAAAAAGGACGTTCTACATCAAGAAGATAATATCTATCCTCTGTTTTTAGTATGCGATATCGAAGGTTTTTTCTAGCCAAGGGCTCCATTTCAGCCTTTTTAAACATTTATATCCTACCTTTCGTAACGTCAAATTAAGTGATAATTGGCACATTTCATTTTCATATTAAAATCCTCCGAAAGTTGCATCACCTTATGATTATTCAACTTTGGGTGGAGTTGAACTATAATTTGTTTGAATTCTTTGATGTGTTTTTGTGACATTAGTTCAACTCCTTTTTTATTTGTTTATTTTATCGAACAGAGGAAAAGCATTCTAAATAGTGAAAGTATATTTTTTATAATTCTACTAATCCTAGAAGCAAAAGTGATAATACTGCTTATATAAATACCATATCTAGACAGTTGATTCCATGTTTCTTTACATTTTAGGATTCTTCTTTTAGCTTTTTAATAGCCTGTCCGCGCTTTAAATGATTTAATTCTATTAAGGTGAATATTAAGGAGGTCATCATATAAAAGAAAAACAAAAACAGAAGATCTCCTCCCCAAGAATAAAGTCCTAGACAGACGACAGAAGCAATACAAACAAAAGCAAATCCTTCTATAACAAGTTGATTCGTCCTATAAGCAAAAGAATAAAAATCACTTTTTTGATAATAATATTTATCAACCCGATAAAATCTCTTGTTTTCAAAAGATTTTTTCCGAAAGAATTTACTTATGATAAACGAAATAATAATTGCTAAAATAACTGATATTATTTTTAAAACACTAGACCGAATAAAGGCAACATTTGTTAATTGCCTCAAAACAGGGACAACTAAAACAATCCCCACCCATATCCAAATAGATTGTTTATTACTGTTATAACTGTCTATGGCATATATCTGTGAAGTTTTGCAATCGTAAAACAAGAATTGCGGTTTTCTATATTCACCTAGCGGGATTAAGTTTCGTACTAAATCATTTTGATTACTCATCCAAACATACTCCCTAATCGTTGTTTCTCTTTTTCGTGTAAAAATCGTTAACCTTCAGAAAAACATTTCCTGCCATACCATTATAAATCATGATAGTCTCAACAAAGGAAGCACAGGCAAAAATCGCGAGTACTCTAACATCCCCCCAGAGATAAAAAGCAATTGCAGACAAGATATAACACATTCCTCCGCCTAGGAGCAACCAGAACATCAACTGCTTTGCTTTTGCAAACCACTTTGTAAAAGCATGAGTATCAAATATAGTAATATCAACAGCGTAAAAAGTAGCTTCTTTCATCTGTAAGTTTTGCAGTTTATAAGCATAATAGCTCATGACACATTGACAGAGTAACAATAGAAGCAATTTTAAAAAAACATTTTGTAGGGTGAAAAGTCCACTGATAAATG
Organism: Streptococcus oralis; assembly: GCA_937930605.1. GTDB lineage: Bacteria > Bacillota > Bacilli > Lactobacillales > Streptococcaceae > Streptococcus > Streptococcus oralis_CO. Next base: position 1,034 of record CALHBZ010000345.1, on the reverse strand, counting down.
CTAAAATAGCATATCCAACCACGTAACTATTGGCAAGAGTTAATTGGCTCATCGAGCGATAAGAGTCCTTTTCATCCATGGCTAACAAGGATTTTGTCTTTTTATTATAAAAGAGTATTTGGCCTTTCTGATACTGTCCTAATTGTACAAGTATATCTTTCTTTTTTAAAATCATCTAAAAACACGCCTTAATATTTTCCCTAAACCTGAGATAGTATGGTAAATTTAGACACATTAGTCATATTCCTCTTCTAATTGTTTGATAATTTTTCGGCGTTGTAAAGGAGAATAATCCGATACCAAGGTAAAACTCATAGCTAAAGACAATGTTGCTATGATTAGCAATTCCGCCTCACCACTCATAATATAATTAATGTAGAATGCTACAACAGTCAAACTAAACAAGAAAATTACAATCTTAATGATGATATTTTGTTGTTTGGCCTTTTGTAAGACCTCTCTTTCTTGATAAGAAGTTAAATTGTAAAGCATAAAATCAGCTTTATTCCATAAAAGTTTAAGCGCTATTTTAGATACAAAAAACGATAGTAGACAGGTAATAACTACGATTATTAACCGTAGCCAAAAATTTTGAACAATCCCAATATATGATCCCAAAGCAGAAACCAATATACTTCCAATTGTTCCTGTTACAGGAGCAAATAAAAGTATACCATTGGAATTTTTCTTAATATCAGATATATAAAATTGATAATCCTTACTGTCTATATAAATAGCACGCTCAGCTAGCCAGCCCATGTTTATATATTTTGCCATTTAAGATTTTCCTTTCAATAACCTACGCCCATATAGGATTAAAATCAGTTGCAGTTGTCACCGTACCTCCACCGACTAAAGCTGCTGAACGCCCAAGAAATAGCTCAAATCCTTTAAAAACTATATTATAAAGAACCTCGAGTATTACTCTTTCCCTATGGTATCCGAGTATATCACTTTCAAATTCCCCATATTCTCTTTAGAATAGCGCTGACTTCCCTCTTTAAACCATATATCTAGAAAATAGGTGTAGAGAA
>CALHBZ010000344.1 GCA_937930605.1 Streptococcus oralis | reverse complement strand
ATGGCAGTTTCAACACCAAAGTTATCCGCAACTGTCGCTGAGATATCTGCAAAATGTCCAACTGGAATGACACCGTTTCCTTTAAAGGCAGGACTGTAAGCCAAAAGTGGAATGTATTCACGAGTGTGGTCTGTTCCTGCATAGGTTGGGTCATTTCCATGGTCCGCAGTAATCAAGAGGAGGTCATTCTCTCGCATAGCTGCGATAATTTCAGGCAAGCGTTCATCAAACTCATGCAAGCAATCACGGTAACCATGAGCATTGCGGCGATGGCCGTAAAGGGCATCAAAGTCCACCAAGTTTGTGAAAGAGAATCCTTTTTCAAATTCAGCAAGTCCCATGGTCTTCAAAAGTGTATCAATTCCATGGCTGTTTGACTTGTTGTGGCCCATGTCATGATTGATACCAGCTCCGTTAAAGATATCGTTGATTTTACCAACAGCGTAAGTATCGATACCAGCTTCATTCAATTTATCCAAAACAGTCGGTGCAAATGGAGATACTGCCAAGTCACGACGATTTGCCGTACGAGTGAAGTTACCTGGTTCACCCACATAAGGACGGGCAATGATACGACCTAGAAGAGCAGGGCGCTCAAGGGTAATCGAACGAGCATATTCACAGATACGGTAGAGTTCATCCAAAGGAATGATGTCTTCGTGGGCAGCAATTTGCAACACTGGGTCAGCTGAAGTATAGATAATCAACTCCCCAGTTTCCATTTGACGTGGTCCAAAGTCATCGATAACAGCTGTTCCTGAGTAAGGTTTGTTGGCTTCACGAATGACCTTACGTCCTGAAAATTCTTCGATCTTTGTCAAGATTTCTTCTGGGAATCCGTTCCAGAAAGTATCGAAAGGCTCGGTAATGTTGAGTCCCATGATTTCCCAGTGTCCAGTCATGGTATCCTTACCACGCGATACTTCTTCTAATTTTGTTGCATATCCTGTTGGATTGCTTTCTGCTGGTACGGTCTTCAAGGGAGTTTCACGAGGAATATTTCCTAGACCGATTTTAGCCATGTTTGGCACATTCAAACCAACAACTTTTGAGATATGCCCCAGTGTGTCGGAAGCTCCGTCTGGAACTCCTGCATTGACAAAGTTGTTGGCATCTGGTGCTGCACCGATTCCCACGGAATCCAGTACCACCAAGTGAATACGATTAAATTTTGACATAGTGTATCTCCTTATTATGTTGATTAGTTTGCTTTTGTTGAAGTTAAAATCTGAACACCATCTCGTCCAGCAACGATGACCTTATCCACCATTTGGTTGAACAAGCCATGCTCTACGACACCAACGACATGGTCCAATTCTTTCCCGAAGGCAATTGGATCTTCAATGACATCCAAGGCCAGGTCAATGATAAAGTTCTGCATATCGGTCACAAAACGTTGGCCGTCTTTTTCACGGAAACTTGGTTTGTATCCAGCTCGCTCAAACCGACGAAAGACCTGTTCTGCGCCATACTGAACCACTTCTACTGGCAATTTAAAAGCACCTAGTTTCTCTACCAGTTTGCTTTCATCCACCACCCAAATGTATTCTTTTGAGGGCGTTGCGACAACCTTCTCCATGAGAAGGGCACCCCCACCACCTTTGATTCCATTAAACTGGCTATCTACTTCATCCGCCCCGTCAACCGTCACATCGACAAAGTCTACTTGATCAATCGACTTGAGCGGGATGTTAAGACCTTCAGCCTGTTTACTGGTCACACTGGAAGTCGTTACAGCAGTAATCTGCAAACCTTCTTCCTTAATCCGACGACCGATTTCTTCTACGAAATAGTAGGCAGTAGAGCCCGTTCCAAGTCCGACTACCATGCCATCCTTGACAAACTCAGCAGCCTTGATACCTGCCATTTTCTTCAGATTCTCCACTTAAACACCTCCATTAAAGAGCTATTTTTATTATAACATGTATCCGTTTTTATTTCATGGATACACTGGAAAAACCCGAACATTTTTATTTCGGGTTTTTATGTCCTATTTAACCATATCAGGATCGTAATCATAGAATCCTGTGTCGAGGAAACGGTTTTTAGGGTGTAACTTGCGCACTTCCTCATCTAACAAGAAGGCTTGGTCATGACTGAAATTCCCCTCTTGAATCAAGCTGCGTGCTTGGACAAAGAGTTTAGCAATTTCTACAAAATTCTGACCAGGTGTATAGAGCCCCTCTAGCTTCCAGTGAGTGAAACCATGCTCAACCAACTCAGTCAATTTGGTCATCAAATCAAGGTCATTGTTAGCAAAGATATGGGTACCATGATTATCTTCAAAGATGGAATAATGGCTTTCTGGGTCACTTGGTTCTGCCAAGAAGAGGTCACGTTTACGCGTCTTTTCATCATCGATATGCGTAAAATTATAGTAGTTTTGTAAGAGCGGACGCTTAGAATGGTGAATGACACTAGCACCATAAACCAATACTTCAGCAGGAATTTCCAAAATCTCTGGCATCTTAAAGAGTTCGGCAGATGGAATTTCACGCGCCAAAACCGCCTCAGAAGCACCCGCCTTTTGACCCCAGAAGTTAATCTGACGACTGCTAGTCACCATAGTTGAAGCATCGTAAATAGTCTTGAAGGAATAGCCATCACGGTTGACTACGTAAAAGACACCTGCATCTCCTACTGTAATATAGTCTGTCTTGATTTCTTCCAAGAAGTCTAGGAAGGGCTTGATACGGTCCATCATATCTTGATGCATGAGGGCATTAACCGCGACAATCAATTCCTTGCCTGCTTCATGAACCAACTTAGCAATCTCACGCAATTGGTCATGACTAAAAGTCGTTGGCAGACGAAGGCCAAAATCTTTCTCACCAACATAGATACGATCTACGCCAACTTCGAGTAACTGTTCAACTTGTTCAATACTTTCAGCAGTTGCTGTAATGATAATCTTTTCCATAAGGAAAATTATACCACAATTCTCAAAAATCAGCTATGAATACAAGGAGTTTTATAAAAAGTCAAAGTCATTTTTAAAGCTTTCAATAAAAAGATGAACAGTAACTAGTACCGTCCACTTTCTTTTTTATACATGTGTTTTTTCAACTAGGTGGCCATCATTCATAACATAAATACGGTCAACCTTATCAAGAAGGCGTGTATCATGTGTAATCATGACAACTCCTCTACCTTGTTCGTGGGCAATGGCAGCCAACATCTCCGTTACTTGGTAGGCACGCTGGGTATCCAGACTGGCTGTCGGCTCATCTGCAAGTACGATGCTTGGATTGTTATAGAGCGCTCTAGCTATTGCCGCACGCTGACGTTCGCCACCCGATAGGGCCTTGGGATAATGATCTTTTACTTTTTCCAAATCCAACAGGTCAAAGAGCTCTTTTCGGTCACTTTTACTATTTTTTCCCTTATCCAGTCTGTCTATCAAGTCCAGCTGTTCCTTGACTGTTAGAAAAGGAATTAGGTTTGAAGCCTGGAGAATGAAACCAAACTCTCTAAAACGGAGATCTGTTTTCTCCTTCTCCGTCAAACTGCCTGTTTCCTTCCCCTTTACTAGAATCTTTCCACTCGATGCTTCCTGAAGTTGTCCTAGAGTCGTTAGAAAGGTCGTCTTTCCAGAGCCCGAAGGCCCAACAATAGCCACGAACTCTCCCGCATTTAGCTGAAAATTCGTCTCATGCAGGGCCACGACTTTCATCTTTCCTTCCCCATACTTTTTTGTAACTTGAGTCATTTCAATCAATGCTGTCATACTATTCTCCTTATCATTCTGCAATCGCAGTAATCGGGTCCACCTTTAGCAAGCGTGGAAGTGAAATGACACCACCTAGAAGGGCCATCAAGCAAATTACCAAACTTAAGATAGAGTAGGCTAACCAACTTGGGTAGAAAAAGAAGGTAGCTGGTAAGACTAAAATCACTCCTCCAATAGCCAGCAAGGCTAAAGCAATCCCCATACCAGCTAGAAGGAAGATTTGACAGAAAAGAGACCATACAATGGTTTTGATCTGTATTCCCTGAGCCCGCATTATTCCATAAAGTCCTAGTTTTTGGATGGTAATGATATAGACAAAAATCCCCACAATCAAGCCTGTGATGACAATCATAGCGAGAATCATGCCTGAAAATACATTCACCTGAGGTGTGTAACCAGGAATTTTCGATATCATTTTTGGAATAGAAATCTGTTTCAGTCCGTCTCCAGCCACTTCTGTATCATTTTTCAATACCAAGGCAGAAATGGAACGATTGGCTTTCAAGGTTCCTTGTAAGGTCCAATAAGTTGACAGACTCGTAAAGACAACAGGCTCGGTGAAAAATTTATTATCTTGAGTCAGACCTACAATCTTGTAACTTGCCTCGCTTCCATTGAGCTGAATGGTATCACCTAGCTTCATCCCATAATTCTCAAAGGACTGATCCACGACAACCTCATCATCTCCTTCAGGATAACGACCCTCAGTCAAACTCGGAGAGATAAAAGAGTCCCACTCTTGAGCAAAGATGGAAACATTGACCTTTTCACTATCATCGACTAGATTGGTTACAGCGAACATATAGCCAAGGGGAGCAGCCTCTTTAGAACTCTTATCCTTGTAGTTCTTTTCAGGAATAAAGGATGCTGTCAAATTATCATTTGCGTAGTCAGATAAAACCACACCCGTCGCTTGCCAGTTATCAATAGCTGCTCTGTTATTTCTCACGAGGCCAAGAGCTAAACTGGTCATAAAAAAGACCATAAAAGCGATAAGAAAAATAGTAGTTAGAATCAAACTATATCGAAGTTTGTTTCGTAATATTTCTTTGATAGCAAGATACATGCTTATCTCCTTTAACGTTTCCCAGAGGTAGCAAAAAGCCACCCAGTCCAATAGACAGAATCTCTGTCTTATCATCTATTCAAAACAACTCCTACCAATACACTTCAAAAGTATCAAGGTAGCAACTCAACAAATTATCTTAGGAAAAGCACTTGCTTGCAATCAATTTATATAAGTTATCCCTTCCTTACTCAGTATATTTATAAAAGAGTAGGTCTGGTCATCTGTTTCAAGTGTAACATCCATGCTATCACTTTCCCTAGTAGGTGTCAAGAAGAGCGGCTCAGATAATGATAAGAGACTTTAGTAGTTTTGTAACAATTCTGTAATAATTATCTGCATAAAAAATGATAAAATAGTTATGTACTGTTAAGGAGAGAATCATGCCCGCAAGAAAACTAGAAGCTTATGAGTTTGAACAAGCTCCCGAATCGAATCAAACTCCGCTTTATCAAGATTATACACCGGAAGCTCCAGTCGGCCCTAACTTAAAAGAGATTTTATTTTTTGTAAATATTGCTTGTTTTTGTATTTTTATGGTGCTTTTTAGCTTTATCTTTTTAGCCTTAAAATTAAATACAGCCTTATCTTTTATCGCTGCAATGGGAACAAGCTTTGCACTTTTACAACTTCAACGAAAGATGATTAAACGAAAACTTTCAAAATAGAGGTTGGTAGTAGTGCCAACCTCTTTTCTTGTTATCTAAAAAGACAGTTTCTCAAAACTGTCTTTTTTATTTATTCTTTCGTTTTGGAGGAGATTGAATAGCGATTTTTACTTCAAAAATCGTTCCTCTAGGTTTGTTATCTTTCACGGTAATCGTTCCTCGTAAGGCATCAACGATCTGCTTGGCCAAAGAAAGTCCCAAGCCAAAGCCACCTTTCTGACGAGTTCTTGCCTTGTCCACACGGTAAAAACGGTCAAAGATTTTCTTCTTATCGGCAGCTGAGATTCCAATCCCATTATCTGTTACTGTAAGATAGAGATGGCGTTCTGTAGCATGGACCACAAACTCAATCTTGCCATCATCTTCGGTATACTTGATGGCATTATCAAATAAGATGGTCATGAGTTGTTTGAGGAGCAACTGATCGGTCATGAATGGGCGATAAACTCGATTTTCATAGTCAAAAACACGATCATTTTCAGAAGCAATCAACTCATAGTTGGCAAAGGTGGTTTTAAAGAATTGTGGAGAAACTTCTGCTATTTCTGGTTTGATTCCATCATCTCGACGTGCAAGGTTGAGAAGATTGGTCGTGAGGAAACGCATGTTGCGAACTTCTTCAAGACTGGAAGCAATACTTTCGCTGGATTCCATGATGGTTGCCTCTGGTTTTCGAAAGAGATTTTCTAAACGATTTTGTAAAACGGCCAAAGGCGTTCTCAGTTCGTGACTTGCATTTTCAACAAAAGACTTCTGCTTTTGCATACTTTCCAGTAAGGGTTTGACACTGACACGTGCCAGGTAAACACTGGCAATTAAAGACAGGAGCCAGAAACTAGCCATCACTACAACAATTAAATGCTCGTGGTTTTGGCTGATTTGCTCAAGCTGGCTGGTATTGATTAGAACCGCAGCATATTTGACATTGCTTGATACGAAGGAAGAGTTGGTTTCCATCAAAATCATCCGATAGGTTTCTTCCTGACCATAGCTATTGACAACTTGAATTTGGCGAATATGATTCAACTCTTTCTTGTCCAGCTTGATCTTATCCAAGCCTAGAAAACGATTGCCCAGTAAGAGTTGGTTAAAATCCTTGTCAAAGAGCAAAACTTCTGTATTTGAGCTAACATTGGGCTTTACTTCAGCCTTACTGGCATCCGCTGTTGCTGGTTGAATATCCTTGACTTCCTCAGTTGCTCGATTAAGGGCTAATTGGATGACAGCTTGTGGACTACTACTAAGGGCTTGGAGTTTTTCATCTACAGAGGTGTAGAGACTAGAGTGCATGACCTGAAGGATAATCAAGGTCATAGCAGAGAAAATCAGGGTGAACACTCCGAAGTTTCGAATGAAATAGCTGAAATCATCCGCATACCATGTTTTTTTTAGTTTATTGAACATCTTTTAAAATATACCCGACACTACGCAAGGTTTGAAGGTTTTCAGCAAAGGCTGTACCCTTCAGTTTCTTACGAACTTTTGAAACATAGACTTCTACAACGGAAATAGTCGTATCGCTATCAAATCCCCATAGGCGGTCAAAAATTTGTGTCTTGGGAAGAATGACATTTTGATTTTGAAGGAAGTAAACCAATAACTCAAACTCTTTCCCGAGCAATTCCACAGGAGTATCTTCCACTTTTACTTCATTCGTTGAAAGGTTGACGACAATATCCCCATAGGTCAAGGTATTTTCGTTAAACTTGCCTGAACGTTTGAGAAGGGCTTGAATCCGCATTTTGAGTTCTTCTAGGTAGAAGGGTTTGGTGAGGTAGTCATCCGCTCCCAACTCAAAACCATGTCCCTTGTCATCCAAACTCTCTTTGGCAGTCATGATAAGGACTGGTGTTGTAATTCCTTTTTCACGCAATTCTTTCAAAACTTGGAAGCCATTTTTTTCAGGCAACATCAGGTCAAGCAGAATCAAGTCATAAACGCCACTTTCTGCTTCGTAGAGACCTTCTTCTCCATCAAAGACCTGCATGACATCTGCAAAATCATCTAAAAAGTCAAATACTGAGTTTGACAGGCCTAGGTCATCTTCTACTAATAAGATTTTTATCATCAGAAACTCCTCCTTGTTATGATTATTATACCAAAATTGCCTTAAAAAAAACTCAACTCTCTCTTATTTTCAGATAGAAAGTTGAGTTTTTTATTTACATTTCGAACGAATTAAACTTTAGCATATTGAGCTACAACAGTTTCTACTGCTGCTTTCTCACGCTTAATCAAGTCAACACGCGCTGCGATATCCTTGATTCCCATACGGATGTTTCGGCTAAGAGCGAGGTCAGAAAGTTGCGGTTCAAAGAATTCCTTGTACTCTGCCAAGCGTTGCTCTGTTTTAAAGATGTGTGATGGGAAGATAACAAAACTATCAAAGCTCATATCACCACCAAGGGCTGCCTTGATCCAATCCCAGTTTTCTCGCGCCCAAACCCAAACAGTTTCTTGGGTAGCTTGGTGTCCGAGGAATTGGAGGTACCATGAAGAAAGGTCTTGTGGTTTCACTACAAATTTGTCCTTCCATGAGCCAATCAAGGTTTGGATATTGTCGGCATCTGTACTGTACGCAAGAGCTCCTGCCAGCTGGCGTTTAAAGACCGCATCCGTCGCATGAGTGTAGAGGTCCAGATAAGTTGCGACCAAATCCTTGGTCTCATGGTGTTTCATTTCATTGATGAGAACTTGAGCACGGATTGCTGCTGGAAGTCCTGCAAGATTTTCCTTGTGAGCCGCAAAGATTTGGCTAGCGACTTGACTAGCTTCTGCATCATTAGAGCGAATCATCATGGAAATGGTCAACTGACGAACCAATTCATCCTCATCTGATTCCCCATCTTTGGCTTCAAAACCAAGACGGTCATAGTTGTGACGAGCCAATTTAGCAACTAGACTGTTAAAGACTCTCTCAGTTTCTGTTCCTTCATCAATAAAGCGCTCGAGGGCAGCAATCACTTGAGAAACAGCTGAAACTACCAAGTAAGACTCTTCCTTGGCAAGTTTATCAAGGACTGGGAGCAAGTCAGCATAAGAAATGTGCCCTGCTTCAGCAAGCAAACGACGTTCTTGAACGATTTGCAGTTTGCTTGTGTTATCAAGTGTCTCTAGATCAGCAAGAACGGCATCTAACAAGTCTCCTTGATAGTCGGTAATGTAGTGGGCTGTATTTTCAGTGTTGAGACAAAGAGCTTCTTTGTTTTCAGCAAGAAGAGCAGCGTAGCCAGGGATTTCGATACTTTCAGTTTCAAGTGTATCAGGCAAGCCTTTCCAGTTGCTGTTAAGTGGCACAACCCAGAGACGGTTCTTGTCTTCGTGCTCACCGATAAAGAATTGTTTTTGTGAAATCTTCAAGACATCATTTTCAACTTTTACAGTGAGAACTGGGTAACCAGGTTGCTCCAACCAAGAATCCATGAAGGCTGCGACATCACGGCCTGACGCTTGACCAAGTGCATTCCATAGGTCACGACCGATGGTATTTCCATATTGGTGTTTTTCAAAGTAGGCATGCAAACCTTTGGCAAAATCAGCATCACCGAGCCAACGACGAAGCATGTGCATGAGACGACTTCCTTTGGCATAGACGATAGCTCCGTCAAAGAGGGTATTGATTTCATCTGGGTGTTTGACTTCAACGTGAACAGATTGAACACCATCTGTCGCATCGCGTTTAAGCGCCGCTGGAACACCACCTGTTTGGAAGTCTTCAAAGATATTCCAAGTTGGCTCAATGGCATCGACACAGACGTATTCCATCATGTTAGCGAAGCTTTCATTGAGCCAGAGGTCATCCCACCACTTCATAGTCACAAGGTTACCAAACCATTGGTGAGCAAGCTCATGGGCAATGACAAGGGCAACTTGTTGACGGCTGGCAAAGGTAGAGTTCTCATCCACAACTAAATAAACTTCACGGTAAGTTACAAGACCCCAGTTTTCCATAGCACCCGCTGAGAAGTCAGGAAGGGCGATATGGAGCGATTGAGGGATTGGGTACTTGACTCCGTAGTAATCTTCGTAAAACTCAATTGAGCGAACAGCGATGTCTAGTGAGAAATCAAGGTTAGAAAGTGGATGTGCTTTGGTAGAGTATACACCAACGAGGGTACCATTCTTGGTTTTAGCGGTCACACCTTGCAAATCACCAGCGACAAAAGCCAACAAGTATGAAGACATGCGAGGTGTCGTTTCAAACTTCCAGATACCTGTTTCCTTACGGTTTTCAACATCAATCTCAGGCATGTTGGACAAGGCCACTTCACCTTCTGCTTGGTCAAAACGTAGAGCAAGATCAAAGGTTGCTTTGGCTTCTGGCTCGTCCACACACGGGAAGGCTTCACGAGCAAAATGGCTCTCGAATTGAGTAGACAAGACTTCCTTCTTCACTCCATCAACAGTATAGTAAGAAGGGTAAATCCCTGTCATATTGTCTGTGATTTTTCCTGAAAATGCGATAACCAATTCAACTTGACCTGCATCAGCAAGTTCGATATGAAGGGCTTCATTTTCATGATCAACTGTAAATGGACGAGCTTGACCCGCAACTTCTACAGAAGCGATTTCCAAGTCTTTTTGATGAAGGGAAATACGGTCACTTTTCGCTTGACCAGTGATGCTCACCTTCCCAGAAAATGCCTTAGTCTCACGACTCAAGTCTAAAAATAAATCATAATGTTCAGGAACAAATTGCGTAATAAAATGTTCAACTGCTTGCATAGTTTTTCTCCTATTCTAAGTTTAAGAGCTGCTGCTCTTCTTCAAACAAACTTATTATATCATGTTTTGCTTAAGAAAAAAGGATTGGACGGTAATTTCCAAAACTTTCTTTCTACTGAAGTTTACTGTGGATAAACCTTGCGAAATTCTTCTAAAACAACCTTGCTATCAGGCGTAAAAGTTAGTCCTGCCTCTCGCAGCCACTCGGCGAAACAGTCCTCATGAACCTGACGCCAATAGGCTAGGGATTTGTCACCTTCCCCTTCCTTAAAGGCATGTTCAGCAGAAACTTGATTGAAGGGTTCAACAGAAACCTTGGTAATTTTGACAATACAGACAGCCTGATCTTGGCTATCTAAAATGATATCAAAGGTCCCTTCTTGCGGAAGGGGTTCGTCCTCCATCGAGTAGAGGTCGTAGGCTGAGGCGGTTGCCGTCTTTTCGCCTTTTAAAACCAAGTCTGCCAAGAGATCGGCTTCTACTCCAAAAGCCCAAGCATCTATCTCATCTCCGATAGAAGGGTTAATTTTCTTATAGGCATTCCACATTTCTTGCGGTGTCATAGGTTGCTCCTTTGTAATTTTTTACTTTTTTCTTTTATGTGTTTGAGATGGTCTGGATGTTCAATTTCTAAATCAAAAATCTCTGGAATAGAACTATAGTGGATAATGCACTTAATCTCCATCTGATTCATTTTTTGTATGAAAGAAAGATTCAGATAACCTGCTACAGCAAAGTCAATCTTTTTAGTCTTTGCTTTTTCCTTCATTTGTCGGAGTAAGTCTAACATAATTGGACTTTCCTTATCATGCCATTGACTATTTCTCACAGTCGCAAAAACAAATGAAGTCAAATCATTCATTCCAACTACAATCTTTGAAATTCCCGCTTCCAGTATCCTGTCTAAGTCAAAATAAGCTGACGGCAATTCAATCATCGTACCGACTTTCCCAGTAAAACCATGCTGACGTAACACTGTAATGGCTTGTTTTAATTGTTCGGCATCATTGACAAAAGGAAAAATAACAGACAAATTGGGATTGGTTTGATAAACATCTGTAACGACATTTACCTCAGCCTGAAATTCATCCGGACACGCCAGTAAACGCCTAGTCCCTCTGTAACCAAACAAGGGATGGCGTTCATCAAAATACTCTTTAGTCCCCTCTAAACAATTAGCTTCCATACTCGTTAATTCAGAAAAACGATACCAGACTTCTTCATCTGAGTACAAGGAGCAGATAGTGGATAGATAATCTTTTACAAATTGCTGACAACTTGGTAACAAGATGTTTTGGTTAAGCTCTCTTAGCAAATATTCCCCACGAATCATTCCGACATGGTGCAATAACTGAGGATAAACTTTTTCAATAATTTTTTCTCCACTAAGAGCCAGTTGGTTTTGCATGTCCATTCACCTCGTCTTAAGAGATACAATATCAGATATCATTATATGCCGCTTTCATCTAGTTCAAAAGCTTCATAAGGTTCAACTAACTCATATCCTAAAAATTCTGCTACTTTTTTGGAAGCCTCGTTATGAGCATCCCAGAGAGGAAACATATCTCTATTTAAACTCTCTAGAATCATTGCAGCACCAAGCTTTTTAGCAAATCCTTTTCCTTGTTCATTTGGTCTAGTTGCAACTTCCACTTCAACTGCTCCACGGTAAACTAACCCTGAGGAAATCCCAGCAATCAGTTCATTATTTTTAAGAACCACAAAGCCAAATCCACCTTTTAAAGCAAAATCCTGATAGGACTCAAAATCTCCCTTTAAATCTTGTGACCATTCTTCCTCAGAAAAGCAGTTATAAATATGATTATCAATAGGCACAATACTGTAACCTTCCTCTAAATGAGTAACTAGATCATTTAGAAATTCAACTTGAAAATTTGCCTTATCTTTAAAAGAATAGCGAGTAAAAGAAATTAGCCCCACTTTCCGATGCAGAAAATCTTGCCAATTGGTATTTTCTGAAATAATAATCTTATAATCTAAACCATATTTCCTAACAAAATCTTCCCAAAATCTGGAATTCAACTTCCCCGCTAGGTATAGAAAATTCCCAACATCATAAAAGCTTGTTGTCCTATCACTGTTTCGGTAGACAGTTCCGATTTGAGATTTAAGACCATAGAGAACCATATTTTTCTTCCATGTTTTAAATAGTTCCATTATCCCCCTTCTTCACCTTCCAATTTCTATAGCTTGTCATATCTAATTCTGGAAATCCTAGTAACTCTGCCTTAACCTGCAACACTAAAGGAGAAGCATTATCGGCAGTAATTTCTTCCAAATTCAACCAAAGTGCATTTGCTGAATCATTACTTCCGTCAAGAACTTCATGAGGAAGTGATTTTTGATAGCGTTCGAAATCAAGTACTATATCATAAAAGGCCATGATATGGTGTACTGCAAAGTCTTGCCCATCTTCTTGAACCAGCACATCATAGATTCTAGGTTTTGAATAACTACTGAGAGTATATCCTGTCTCTTCTTGAAGCTCTCTGGCAAGTGTTTCCGTGAGCCCCTCACCTACTTCCTGGCTACCACCCGGTAGATCATAACGATTTTGATAGGGTCCTCTCGTTTTCTCAATGCAAAGCAACTTCCCATTTTCAAAGCAAACACCATAGACGCCAAAGTGATTTTTGATTTCCATCCATTCCTCCTACTTCAAACTCCAGCCACCATCCACAGTCAGGATTTGTCCTTGCATGGCGCTCGCCTTTCCACTTGCTAAGAAAAGGCTAATCTCTGCTATTTCCTCTGGCTCAATCCAGCGTTTGATTGGTGTTTCACTAGCTACCCAGTCTGCTAAGCCACCGGGTTCAAAGTCCGCAGCAGTCATACCAGTCTTGACAGCACCTGGAGCGATCCCAAAGACCTGAATCCCAGCTTCAGCATAGTCTATAGCCAACTGCTTAGTAAATCCAGCCAAGGCATGCTTAGAGGAAGTATAGGCATGACCACCACCTCCTGCTAGGTTCGAAGCGATGGAACACATATTGATAATGATTCCTTTTTTATTTTCCAGCATTTGTGTCAAATAATAGCGAGTCAGCTCGACAGGAGTCACATAGTTGATTTCAAAAATCTCTTGCATTTCCTGCGCTGATTGTTCCAATAGGGGTTTATATTCGTCCAAGACTCCAGCAGTATTGCACAAAATATCCACCTGAGGACACCAGCCAAAAATAGAATCCAAGTCCAAGGTTAAATCTCTCTGTAAAAAGTGGAAATCACCATCTAAAACTGGATTTTCTCCTTGATCAACTCCATAAACTTGATAGCCATTCTCTAAAAAGAGGCGAGCTTGAGCCAGACCGATCCCTGAACTCGCTCCCGTAATCAATACGCGTCTAGTCATGCACTTCTACCCAATCCGTCGCCAAAACATCACAAGGTGTCGGGCTCCACATCGAAAAACCTTCTCCCTCTCCAGAAACGTTGATTAGGAAATAAGGCGTCACTTCAAGTGCAACCCCGTTTTGCTCGATGGTGTCAAAAAGTTGCACATAGTTTTCAGCCCCTCCCCAACCCGTTCGTACATATTTTTTCTTAGCCTTTAATCCAGGCAAGATTTCTTCAAATGTCATGTTTTTCTCCTTTAATTCTGAAATCATAATTTAATTATAACAAAAAATCGTTTTCCAACGGCTTTTTGACTGTGTTTTTAGCAACAGCTTCCAAATAATTGATTCCCACATACTACAACTCAATCTATCTCGGGATCAATTCATCCTTTTGATAAATCGGAGTCACCTTGTAGTCAAGATAGTAGTTCGGGTGATTGCCCAACCAATAATCCAAACGGTTTTCATAGTAAAGCATGCTTTCTTGATTAGTATTATCTGTTTCAGCATTGAACCTGTCGGTCATAGAGACCAGGTTTCTCTTTTCATCATCCAATCCACTAAACTGATACCCAATCAAATGACCTCTACATAAGTCGCTCATTTCAGTTGACAAAAAGCCTGAAAAAGGAGAAGACCATATGGCCTTCTCCTAAACTTTCGATTTCAGGAACTCTTTATCGTCCATCAACCACAAGATTCTTGTCAAATACTTACTCTTCCCTCTTTTTGAACAGGAACAATCCTGTCAAGGCGGTTAAAAGACCTAGTAAGAAGGCGGAATCTGTTGCTGTTCCTGTATTTGGCAAGACTGCAGTCTCTTTTCTTTCTGGAGTCTGTAGCGGAACATCCGGTTTAGCTTCTTGATTCTGAGGAGAAGCAGATTTGTTAGTTTGATCTTGTGAAGGAATTTCTGGTTTTTCTTCCTGCACTTGGCTC
>CALHBZ010000343.1 GCA_937930605.1 Streptococcus oralis | reverse complement strand
GAAGATTTTTTCTTTGATACCCCAGAATTTCAGATTCTTTACGAATTATTAAGTGTAGAGGGAGAAATCGGATCAGAGGAACTTTCTCATCAGAGTCCTGAGGTTGAAAATGCCTGGTACCATGTGCTTAGTCTAGATTTGCCAGCAGAGATGTCGCCTGTAGAACTTTCTGAAGTCGAAGCGGCTCGAAACCGTGCCCTCCTCAGCAAGGACAACTTAAGGATTAAAAAGAAAGTACAGGAAGCTAGTCATGTAGGAGATACAGACACAGCCTTGGAAGAATTGCAACGATTGATTTCCCAAAAGAGAAGAATGGAGTAATAATGGCAACAAAACAAAAAGAAGTAACTACATTTGATGTGCAAGTAGCAGACTTTATCCGGAACCACAAAAAAACAGGAACAGCAACAGATGACGAAATCAATTCAAGTCTGGTTATTCCTTTTACCTTAGATGCAGACGGCATTGAGGATCTTTTGCAACGGATTCAGGATGCTGGAATTTCTATCACTGATAACGAAGGGAATCCAAGTGCGCGTGTGCTTAGTACAGAAGAAGAGCCAGAGCTCAGTGATGAGGAATTGATTGGTTCAACTTCTGCTAAGGTTAATGACCCTGTTCGTATGTACTTGAAGGAAATTGGGGTTGTTCCTCTCTTGACCAACGAAGAAGAAAAAGAATTGGCCCTAGCTGTTGAAGCTGGTGATATCGAAGCCAAACAACGTCTTGCAGAAGCCAATCTTCGTTTGGTTGTTTCGATCGCTAAGCGTTACGTAGGTCGTGGTATGCAGTTTCTTGATTTGATCCAAGAAGGAAACATGGGCTTGATGAAAGCAGTTGACAAGTTTGACTATTCAAAAGGCTTTAAGTTTTCTACTTATGCAACTTGGTGGATTCGTCAGGCAATTACTCGTGCCATCGCTGATCAGGCTCGTACCATTCGTATTCCTGTTCACATGGTGGAAACCATTAACAAGCTTGTTCGTGAACAGCGGAATCTCCTTCAAGAACTGGGTCAAGATCCAACTCCTGAACAAATCGCTGAACGTATGGATATGACACCTGACAAGGTGCGTGAAATCTTGAAAATCGCCCAAGAGCCAGTATCACTTGAAACACCGATTGGTGAAGAGGACGATAGCCATCTTGGGGACTTTATTGAAGACGAAGTGATTGAAAATCCAGTGGATTACACAACGCGTATCGTCTTGCGTGAGCAGTTGGATGAAGTCTTGGATACTCTCACAGACCGTGAAGAAAACGTTTTGCGCCTTCGTTTCGGTTTGGACGATGGGAAAATGCGCACCCTTGAAGATGTTGGTAAAGTCTTTAACGTAACTCGTGAACGTATCCGTCAGATTGAAGCCAAGGCTTTGAGAAAATTGCGCCAACCAAGTCGCAGCAAACCGCTTCGTGATTTTATTGAAGATTAGAGTGAGGATGAACATGGCTTATACAGAAGAGCAAATTGAAAATATCAAAACCCGCATTTTAAATGCCTTAGAAGAAGTCATTGACCCTGAGTTGGGAATTGATATTGTCAACCTAGGTTTGATTTATGAAATTCGTTTTGATGGTGAAACTGGTCACACTGAAATTGATATGACCTTGACAACTATGGGCTGTCCACTGGCTGACCTCTTAACAGATCAGATACACGATGCGATGACAGATGTGCCTGAGGTAACCAATACCGAAGTTAAATTGGTCTGGTATCCAGCTTGGACTGTTGAAAAAATGAGTCGCTATGCACGTATCGCCCTAGGAATTAAATAAACAGTAAAAAATAGGAGAGACGATTGGAAAATAGGATAAATTCTTCTTTTTCCTCTAGTCTCTTCTTTCTTTTGCTGATTTTCTGGAAATAAAATGGTATAATGAAAGGTATGGAAAACGAAAAATTGCGTATTAATATGCTGAGTTCAAGTGAAAAAGTAGCTGGTCAAGGAGTGTCAGGAGCTTATAGAGAATTGGTTAGTCTCCTTCACCGTGATGCCAAAGACCAGTTAATTGTTACGGAGAACCTTCCTGTTGAGGCAGATGTAACTCACTTTCATACCATTGATTTCCCTTATTATTTATCTACATTTCAAAAGAAACGCTCTGGGAGAAAAATTGGCTATGTGCATTTTTTGCCTGATACGCTTGAGGGGAGTTTGAAGATTCCATTTTTCCTAAAAGGAATTGTCAAACACTATGTTTTTTCCTTTTACAACCGAATGGAACACTTGGTGGTGGTTAATCCCATGTTTATCGAGGATTTAGTAGCAGCTGGTATTCCACGTGAAAAAGTAACTTATATTCCAAACTTTGTAAATAAGGAAAAATGGCATCCACTACCAGCTGACCAAGTAGCAAAACTTCGTCAGGAAATGGATTTAGCTGAAGATCAGTTTGTTGTTGTCGGTGCAGGTCAGGTTCAGAAGCGTAAAGGAATTGATGACTTTATACGTCTTGCGGAGGAATTGACAGAAATTACTTTTATCTGGGCCGGTGGTTTTTCATTTGGCGGGATGACAGATGGTTATGAACGCTATAAAAAAATCATGGACAATCCACCTAAAAATCTAATTTTCCCAGGTATTGTTCCTCCAGAGCGAATGCGAGAACTCTACGCTTTGGCGGATCTCTTCTTGCTACCAAGTTACAACGAATTATTCCCGATGACCATCTTAGAGGCAGCTAGTTGCGAGGCGCCTATTATGTTGAGGGATTTAGATCTATATAAGGTCATTCTCGATGGGAATTATCGTGCTACAAGTGATGTTTCAGAGATGAGAGAAGCCATTCTCGAATACAAAAATCATCCTGAAAAGTTGAAAGACTTGAAAGAAAAAGCTAGAGAGATTTCTAAAGAGTACTCGGAGGAGCATTTGTTGGAAATCTGGTTGAAGTTCTATCAGGAACAGGCAGCTTTGGGCAAAAAGTGAGGTAATCTATGCGAATTGGTTTATTTACTGACACCTATTTCCCTCAGGTTTCTGGGGTTGCGACCAGTATTCGAACCTTAAAGACAGAGCTTGAAAAGCAAGGACATGCAGTTTTTATCTTTACAACCACTGATAAAGACGTGAACCGCTACGAGGATTGGCAAATTATCCGAATTCCGAGTGTTCCTTTCTTTGCATTTAAGGATCGACGTTTTGCTTATCGTGGCTTTACAAAGGCACTTGAAATTGCTAAACAGTATCAGCTAGATATCATTCATACGCAAACAGAGTTTTCACTAGGTTTGCTAGGGATTTGGATTGCAAGAGAATTGAAAATTCCTGTTATTCATACCTACCATACCCAGTACGAAGATTATGTGCATTATATTGCTAAGGGGATGCTGATTCGTCCAAGTATGGTAAAATATCTGGTACGGGGCTTCCTTCACGATGTTGATGGAGTGATTTGTCCTAGTGAGATTGTTCGGGATCTTCTCTCTAAGTACAAAGTCAAGGTTGAAAAACGTGTTATCCCAACTGGTATTGAGCTAGCTAAATTTGAACGACCTGAGATTAAAGAAGAGAATTTAGCTACCCTTCGATCTAAACTTGGAATTCAAGAAGATGAGAAAATGTTACTGAGTCTTTCTCGTATCTCCTATGAGAAGAATATCCAAGCGGTCCTAGCCGCCTTTGTGCAGGTTTTGAAAGAAGAAAACAAGGTGAAGCTGGTTGTTGCTGGTGACGGTCCTTATCTGGACAGTCTGAAAGAACAAGCAGTCCAGTTGCAAATTCAAGATCAGGTGATTTTTACTGGTATGATAGCTCCAAGTGAAACAGCCTTGTACTATAAGGCGGCAGATTTCTTTATCTCTGCATCCACTAGTGAAACCCAAGGCCTGACTTATCTAGAGAGTCTAGCCAGTGGAACGCCTGTCATCGCTCATGGCAATCCTTATCTGGATAATCTGATCAGTGACAAGATGTTTGGAACCCTCTACTATGGAGAACATGATTTAGCAGGTGCTATTTTGGAGGCCTTGATTGCCACTCCAGATATGGATGAGCAGAAGTTAGCTGACAAGTTGTATGAGATTTCGGCTGAGAATTTTGGGAAACGAGTCCATGAGTTTTATCTCGATGCCATTATTTCAAATAAATTTGAGCAGGAGCTACGTGGCGACGAACCCATGACACAGCGATTCCTGAAGACGGTTCTTTATCTACCTCAGCAGGCTGTTTCAGCTCCAGTTAAAGAATCCAAACGAATATTAAAGGCTTCTAAAAAGCAGTTGTCTAGCATCCGGGATTACTGGAGAGATTAGTAAAAATATAGGAGAATAAAATATGGCAAAAAAATTTATGAGAAGTGGTAGAGATCAAAAAATTGGAGGTGTTTGCGCAGGTGTAGCCCATTATTTTGATATTGACCCTACCATTGTCCGTGTGATTTGGGGAGTTCTTGCCTTTTGTTATGGGGCAGGGGTACTTGCTTACATAATCCTATGGATAATTGCGCCAGTCTCTACAGACTATTAAGCTATAATTTAAAAAATAAAAATAAATTGAAAAGGAGACCACATGGCTTTCGGAGATGAAGGAAAACGTAAAAAAACAATGTTTGAAAAATTAACATTATTGATTGTTATTGTCATGTTGCTTGCAAGTTTGCTTGGTATTTTTGCAACAGCAATAGGTGCGTTGAGTAATCTATAAAATGTGATAAATCAGGATTGTTTAGTGACTGGATTTTCCAGTCCTTTTTAAAGTGAGAAGAAAATATGAGTATGTTTTTAGATACAGCCAAGATTAAGGTCAAGGCTGGTAATGGTGGCGATGGTATGGTTGCCTTTCGCCGTGAAAAATATGTCCCGAATGGCGGTCCTTGGGGTGGTGATGGCGGACGTGGAGGTAACGTTGTTTTCGTTGTAGACGAAGGCTTGCGTACCTTGATGGATTTCCGCTATAACCGTCATTTTAAGGCCGAATCCGGTGAAAAAGGGATGACCAAAGGAATGCATGGGCGTGGTGCAGAAGACCTTCGTGTTCGCGTACCACAAGGAACGACTGTACGCGATGCAGAGACAGGTAAAGTCATTACAGACTTGATTGAGCATGGCCAAGAATTTATCGTGGCACATGGCGGTCGAGGTGGTCGTGGAAATATCCGCTTTGCAACACCAAAAAATCCTGCACCTGAAATTTCGGAAAATGGAGAGCCGGGTCAGGAACGTGAGTTGCAACTAGAATTAAAAATCTTAGCGGATGTCGGTTTGGTAGGTTTCCCCTCTGTCGGGAAATCAACCCTTCTTAGCGTGATTACCTCTGCTAAGCCCAAAATCGGTGCCTACCACTTTACGACTATTGTCCCTAATTTAGGCATGGTTCGTACACAATCAGGTGAATCTTTTGCCGTGGCGGATCTTCCCGGTTTGATTGAGGGAGCTAGTCAGGGTGTCGGCTTGGGGACTCAGTTCCTTCGTCATATTGAACGCACTCGAGTTATCCTTCATATCATCGATATGTCGGCCAGCGAAGGACGTGATCCTTACGAAGATTATCTTGCTATCAATAAAGAATTGGAATCATACAACCTTCGTCTGATGGAGCGTCCACAGATTATTGTAGCTAACAAGATGGACATGCCTGAAAGTCAGGAAAATCTGAAAGCCTTCAAGAAGAAATTGGCAGCAAACTACGATGAGTTTGAAGAACTTCCAGCCATCTTCCCTATTTCTGGTTTAACCAAACAAGGGTTGGCACCCCTTTTGGATGCGACAGCTGAATTGTTAGATAAGACTCCAGAGTTCTTGCTCTATGACGAGTCTGATATGGAAGAAGAAGCTTACTATGGCTTTAATGAGGAAGAAAAAGCCTTTGAAATTAGCCGTGACGATGATGCTACATGGGTACTTTCTGGTGAAAAACTCATGAAACTCTTTAACATGACCAACTTTGACCGTGACGAATCTGTCATGAAGTTTGCTCGTCAGTTACGTGGTATGGGAGTTGACGAAGCCCTTCGTGCGCGTGGTGCCAAAGATGGAGACTTGGTTCGAATCGGTAAATTTGAGTTTGAATTTGTAGACTAGGAGATTGATATGGGAGATAAACCGATATCATTCCGAGATGCAGATGGAAATTTTGTCTCCGCAGCAGACGTATGGAATGAAAAGAAACTAGAAGAATTGTTTAATCGTCTCAATCCCAAACGTGCCCTTAGATTAGCACGAGAAAAAAAAGACAATGAGAAGGTTGATAAAGAAGAAAAATAGCCTATCGATATTGATAAAAAACTCTTTGAAATTTGTAGTAGAAGTTGAAAAGCTAATAGTGGGAGAGAACAAAATTTGTTCTCCCCCTTTTGATATGTCTTGTAGAATCAAGTAAAATTAAATCTACAGAAGTTTATTATTATAATTATTTTATAGAATAAACTTTTAAAATAGTTGTATATTATAAAAAAATATCGCCAGATAATTTTTAAAAGATTTAGAGCAAAAATTCGATAATATCAGTCAGTTATGGTAGAATAAAAGTTATAAAAGAAAAGGAGGGCTGAAATGTTTTTTCAGGATAGAGAGATAAAATATTCAATTCGCAAGTTGTCAGTTGCTACTGTCTCCCTTGCAATTGGATTTTTATTTGCTCCGGCTTCTCTTGGAGCGACTCAGGTAACTCATGCAGATGAACTTGCGGTGACAGAGAAGGTGGAGCAGAAACTAGAGTCTCAAGTTTCGGCAGAGGCTGGTGAAATATCTCAAGCAGAGTCTAGCCGTGAAATGCAGAAATCTGCTGAATCTGCTGCGACAGAGACAAGTCAAGCGACAGATTCGATTGCCTTTAAAAATGCTCAGTCAGCTGTAGCCACTGTTCAACCAGCGACAGCAAATGCAAGTCTAAACAAGAGCACTTTAGAGAACTACCTCAAAAACTTGCGTAGCAAGGACTTCTCAAGTAAGACAGACGATAGTCTAGAAATCTTGAACGGCGTGATGACAGCCGCTGATGGTGTGCTTCAAACTGCAACCAAGCAAGAAGAAATTGATAAAGTTTATCGAAATCTGGTAACCTTCGTTAATTCGGGACTTCGTAATAAAAAACCGAAAATCATCTTGGGAAAGGATAAGATTCCTTCAAAAGAAGTAGAGTCTGGAGACACTTCCTCTAAAGGAAAATTGCCTGAGGATTCTACCAAACAGACGGATACGATCTACAGAGTGGAGTATAAATTTACTAACTCGACTCCTGCTTATCCTCTTCCAAACAAGATTCGCGATATGCTTCCAGCTGGCACTGATTTCGTTGCACGAGCTGACGATTACAAAGATGCAAGCAAAGTTGACACATCGACAGTAACTGTTCCGACAGGTACATGGACCTTCCATGGTTTTGATGCGGATAAATACGGAAAAGCTATTGCAGGTACGAAAGTGAAGACCATCACAGGATCTTGGAGCTTTACGCCAAATGGTATAGACTATCAGTTCCAATCAACTGATCCTGATTTCGTATTGCCAGATCATATCACTAAGTTGACTCCGAAAAACCCAATTGATTATAAGATGGGCGGTCTGTTCCTTACAGAAGTAGATGCTGAGCAACCAAGTGAAACGACTTATGTTGACAGAGCAAACAAGGTAACTTGGACATTTACAGGATACGATAAAGAAAAAATCGTTGTAGCAAAAGGTAGACAGACTTTCCTTGGAAGCTGGGTACCTACTCCAAATCCAGAATATGTATTCAAATCTTCTAAAGCAGGTGTTCCATTGTCACAAAGTATTTTGGGAATGCTTCCAAGTGATGAAGCTTCTTATAAGGTTGGTGATACCATTGTAGCCAAGCAACCTGCTAAAGAATCAGTAGTTGAAGAAGAAAAAGATTATGTCTGGACCTTCAAAGGTTACGATCAGAAGAATGCGACGTATAATGGCAGGCGCGTGACATTTACGGGTATCTGGGAAGTAACGCCTAGACCACATCATGTAAGCTATGCTTTTGTAAGCGAAACGGCTGGTGTTGATTTGCCTGAATTTATCCAGAAGAAAGCACCAAAAGATAGCTCAAGCTATTACAACACGCAAAAAGTTGTACCAGAAGAGCCGACAACAAAGACTTACAAAGATGATGTGAACGATGGTACCTGGACTTTCACTGGTTACGATGCCAAAAGTAAGATTGTGAAAAAAGCTGATTTGACTTTCACAGGTAAGTGGGCATTTAAGGCGAATCAGTATCAAGCAGGTTACCGTTTCGAAAGTGCGACAGCCGGAAAAGATCTTCCAGTAGCTATTACAGCCTTGTCTCCAAATGATAGTGTAACTTATGTGAATGGCGCAGCGGTTTCAGCTAAACAGCCAGCGAAGACGATTTACACAGACACGGTACATGACGGTACCTGGACCTTCAAAGGCTACGCTGCAAATAATGCAGTCGTGAACAAGGCTAATGTAGAGTTTGTAGGTAAATGGTCATTTGAAGCCAATAAGTACCAAACAAATTACCGCTTCGAGAGCGCAACAGCAGGTAAGCAACTTCCTGCAGAAATCACAGGTTTGACTCCAAGCGACAGTGCAACATATCTGAATGGTGTTGCAGTTTCGGCTAAGCAGCCAATCCAAACCACTTACGTAGATTCAGCGAACGATGGGATATGGAAATTTAAGAGGTATATTCCAGCTGGTGCAGTGGTCAATAAGACAAATGTTACCTTTGTTGGTCAGTGGGAGTTTAGAGCCAACAAGTATCAAGCAAGTTACCGCTTCGAAAGTGCGACAGCCGGAAAAGATCTTCCAGTAGCTATTACAGCCTTGTCTCCAAATGATAGTGTAACTTATGAGAATGGTAACCCTGTTTCAGCTAAACAGCCAGCGAAGACGATTTACACAGACACAGTACATGACGGTACTTGGGTCTTTAAGGGCTACGCTGTAGATAATGCAGTCGTGAACAAGGATAATGTTGAGTTTGTAGGTAAATGGGCATTTGAAGCCAATAAGTACCAAGCAAGTTACCGTTTTGAGAGCGCAACAGCAGGTAAGCAACTTCCAGCAGAAATCAAAGGTTTGACTCCAAGCGACAGTGCAACATATCTGAATGGTGTTGCAGTTTCGGCTAAGCAGCCAATCCAAACCACTTACGTAGATTCAGCGAACGATGGAATATGGAAATTTAAGAGGTATATTCCAGCTGGCGCAGTGGTCAATAAGACAAATGTCACCTTTGTTGGTCAGTGGGAGTTTAGAGCCAACAAGTATCAAGCAAATTACCGCTTCGAGAGCGCAACGGCGGATAAAGCACTTCCGGCAGCCATCGCATCCTTGACCCCAAGCGACAGTGCAGCTTATGAGAATGGTAATACTGTTTCCGCTCAGCAACCATCACAAACCACATACACAGATTCAGTGAATGATGGCACTTGGACCTTCAAGGGCTATGATGCAGCTAGCGCCGTTGTCAACAAGGCTAATGTAGTCTTCGTCGGGAAGTGGGAATTCAAGGCGAATCCGACAAATGCTGAAACTTATACGCCTCAAGTAACGGAAGAAACTATCAAGGTTGGAGAAACACCAGACTTGACAGATAATGTGACGAACTTGCCAAGCCTTCCAGCTGGCACTAAGGTAGTAGATATCACACCTGCGGGTCAAATAGATACTACAAAACCAGGTACTTATAGCGGTACAGTTCGTGTTGATTATCCAGATGGTTCTTCTACTAAAGTTCTTGTACCAGTTAATGTTTTACCTGCACCGGTAATTGAAACCTATAAAGTAACCTACCGCTTCGAAAGTGCTACGGCAGACAATAACTTGCCAACAGAAGTATTGAGCTTACTTCCACAAAGTGGAACATATACTACAAGTTCTTCTGCAGCGATTGCTTTCGTTCCAGAAGTACCGATGCCTGTAGAAGTTGCTGTTGCAAATGGTACATGGACATTCCTAGGTTATCAAGAAGTGGAAGAGGGAGGAAATCTGACCTTCGTCGGTAAGTGGGGCTTTGAAGACAAGCAAGCTCCTAGTCCGCAGCCACAGCCACAACCACAGCCAAGTCCGGTTCCACCAGTGACTCCAGAAGTGAAGCCAGATCAAGAAACTGATTCAGCTGATAAAGCTCAAATGAATCAGCTAGTGAAGCCCGAAAGCAAACCTGTTGCAAATGATAAGCCAGCTGTTCCAATTCCTGCCGTAGATAAGGCTAAACAAGCGACCTTACCAAATACAGGTAGCACTTCTCTAATTTCAATTGAGGGAGCAACGACAAGTGCTATTCTTGCAGGTCTAGGAGGATTACTTCTTGGTCGCAAGCGGGAAGATGATTAAGTAGTAATTTTATCTAGAAGCTTTCGACTTTTAAAAGATTCTTAAGCATCTGCTTGACTGTTTGACAAATCTATCTGAGTCACTAGCTTTAAGGCTGAGAGAAGACCAATTTGGTCTTCTCTTTTTGAATTTTGGATAGAAATAAAATGTGTGATTTCAAGTCTAAGAGTGGTATTTAGAGAAGTTGATAACCTTGTGATAGGTCAGACTAGTTGGACTACTGAAAATGCTCAAAATATGGTATAATGGTTAGATGAATAGAATCGAGGATAATATGTCGTTTACGAAATTTCAGTTTAAAAACTATATAGAAAAGGCTTTGGAGGAGATGAAATTTATAACTCCGACAGAGGTGCAGGATAAGTTAATTCCTATTGTCTTGGCAGGTCGAGACTTGGTCGGTGAGTCAAAAACAGGTTCAGGAAAGACTCATACTTTTTTACTCCCCATTTTCCAGCAATTAGATGAAACTAGCGATAGTGTGCAAGCGGTGATTACGGCTCCAAGTCGTGAGTTAGCTACGCAGATCTACCAAGCAGCTCGTCAGATTGCTGCCCACTCAGATGTGGAAGTCCGTGTGGTTAACTATGTTGGTGGTACGGATAAGGCGCGTCAGATTGAAAAACTTGCCAGCAATCAGCCTCATATTGTCATCGGGACTCCTGGTCGAATCTATGACTTGGTCAAATCTGGTGATTTGGCTATTCACAAGGCCAAGACCTTCGTTGTCGATGAAGCCGATATGACCTTGGATATGGGATTCTTAGAAACAGTTGATAAGATAGCAGGAAGCCTTCCTAAGGACCTGCAATTCATGGTTTTTTCAGCGACCATTCCACAGAAGTTACAACCGTTTTTGAAAAAATATTTGTCAAATCCTGTTATGGAAAAAATCAAAACAAAAACAGTCATCTCTGATACCATTGATAACTGGTTGATTTCGACCAAGGGACGAGATAAGAATGCTCAGATTTATGAATTGACTCAGTTGATGCAACCGTATTTGGCAATGATCTTTGTTAACACAAAAACGCGTGCTGATGAGTTACATGCATACTTGACTGCTCAAGGATTGAAGGTAGCAAAGATTCATGGAGATATTGCCCCTCGTGAACGCAAGCGGATCATGAATCAGGTGAAAAATCTAGATTTTGAGTATATTGTCGCAACGGACTTGGCAGCGCGTGGAATTGATATTGAAGGTGTCAGTCATGTCATCAATGACGCCATTCCTCAAGACTTGTCCTTCTTTGTTCACCGTGTGGGACGTACTGGACGCAATGGTCTTCCTGGTACAGCTATTACCCTTTACCAGCCAAGTGATGACTCGGATATTCGTGAGTTGGAGAAATTAGGGATTAAGTTTACCCCTAAGATGGTCAAAGACGGAGAGTTTCAAGATACCTATGACCGTGATCGTCGTGCCAATCGTGAAAAGAAGCAGGACAAGCTTGATATTGAAATGATTGGCTTGGTTAAA
This sequence comes from Streptococcus oralis, assembly GCA_937930605.1. Lineage (GTDB taxonomy): Bacteria > Bacillota > Bacilli > Lactobacillales > Streptococcaceae > Streptococcus > Streptococcus oralis_CO. The sequence continues at coordinate 2,721 of CALHBZ010000343.1, read as the reverse complement.
AAGAAAAAGAAAAAAGTCAAACCAGGCTATAAGAAGAAGATTCAATGGGCGGTGGATGAAAAACGTCGCAAAACCAAGCGTGCTGAAAATCGTGCTCGTGGTCGTGTCGAGCGTAAAGCCAAACGCCAAACATTTTAAAAACTCAGTAGAATCACCTGATTCTACTGAGTTTTTATTCCTTAATTTATTCAAAAAATCTAATAATTATATCTTTGAAATAATTTGATAAATGAAATAGTAATAGTGTTAGAACTTATTTTTGGTTCGATATAATATCCAGAATGTAAGGGAAAAAATTGAAAACTATACAAATTTGTGTTATTTTACTATAAAACAATCGGATTATATAATTTAATCCGTGAAAAGAAAAGGGGACTTCTATGGATAAAACATTTATGAAACAAAAACGTTTTTCATTTCGTAAAATGAAAGTTGGGTTGGCTTCTGTAGCAATTTTGTTTGCTTTTGCTCAGGTCGGACAAGTGTCTGCAGATGAAGCAACAAAAACAGCGTCTACTTCAACTGAAACAGTAAAGAAAACCGAAGCAAGTAAGTCAGCAGTCGAAGCTGCTGTAGCAGAAATTAAAGCTGACGAGGCGAAACCAGTCGTTAACCAATCAGATGCAAAACCTGGAGACCTTGTTGATGTTTCTAAGAAGGTTTCACCTATTGACGTGAAAGAACGCCAAGAGGGTAACCAAAAGATTCATGAAGAAACTGCAACAGTCGAAGTCACAAAGACAGAAGTGGCACCTGTAAAAAGCGAAGAACTTCCTGCTCCAAAGACTGAAACAACTGAGAGTACAGTGAGCGGGAAAGATGAAGATGGAAATTCTTATACCCAATATGAACGTGTTGATAAAACAACTACAGTCGAAATCAAGAAAGCGACAAGGACGATTTCAGAATCTAAATCAGCCGATATCGTTTTTGTTGTTGACCGTTCAGCATCTATGTATCGAACTATTGACACTGTCCGTAACAATATCAATGAGTTTGCAAGAAATCTTACTAAAGATGGAGTAGCAGCACGTTTTGGATTAGCTACCTTTAGTGATGAAGTATATGGACGTAAAAGTGGAGAAGCAGATGAGGGTACAATTTTAACAAAATTTAATGGATCTTATTTTACCTCTGACCCAGCTGAGCTTGAAAAAGCCTTAGCAGGCATTAAGATTGCACATGGTGGAGACTTCCCTGAAACACCTACACCTGCTCTTACACAAATTGTTTCAACCTACGACTGGTCTAAGTCACCTAAAAATAAAAAGTTTGTCGTATTGTTGACAGATGCTCCAATGAAGGAGGATCCTTCAATTCCAACGATTGCGAATACTCTTGCGTCTTTGAAAGCCGCAAAGATCGAAAGAATTGTTGCAACTTCGAAGGTGATTGGTATTGGCTATAAAGATTTTGTATCTGAAGGTCGATTAATGGATATTGATCATAACTTAGCTGATTCTTTAACTAAGGATGCAACTTCATGGATTGTAGAAACAGTCAGTGAGGGACGTCAATACAAGGTAACGAAAGATAATTATCGTTTTTACTTAGAACGTCGTACAACATTACCAGTTGTTCAGACAGAGAATCCGATTCAAACGACCTCTCTTCCAGTAGCTACAGCTCATAAACAAGAATCAGCTAAACTCCCTGATACAGGAAGTAATGATACAGCGAACTATGGTATTGCTGGACTTGGCCTCCTAATAGCTGGACTCGGCTTAACTGTAAGCAATAGAAAGTCAAAGGAACAGTAACCTAAAACTGGCAGATTGTTTGTAAAAATATCATGAGAAAATAAAAGCAGATAATAAAAAGTAGGTAGTATGTATACCTATGCATAGAAGCATAGGTATACATTTCGTATTGTAGAATACAAGCCGAATTTTTATGACGAAAAAAGAGCCGTAAGGTTCTTTTTTCGACTTAGAGAAAATACTGCAAAAAAAATTAAAAAGTGGTATAATGATAAGGTTATATAGTCCCGATAAGATGGTAGAAATATCTATCAGTACTTTGTAACTCTATAACAATATTTTTTAAGGGGGGACATTTTTATGTCAGAACGTAAATTATTCACGTCTGAATCTGTATCTGAGGGGCATCCAGATAAGATTGCAGACCAAATTTCAGATGCGATTTTAGATGCTATTTTAGCGAAAGATCCAGAGGCGCACGTTGCTGCTGAGACAGCTGTATATACAGGTTCTGTCCATGTTTTTGGTGAAATTTCTACAAATGCCTATGTGGATATTAACCGTGTAGTTCGTGATACCATTGCAGAGATTGGCTATACCAATACCGAGTATGGATTTTCTGCGGAGACGGTGGGAGTCCATCCGTCTTTAGTGGAACAATCTCCAGATATTGCTCAAGGTGTTAACGAAGCCTTGGAAGTTCGTGGAAATGCAGATCAAGACCCATTGGACTTGATTGGAGCTGGCGACCAAGGTCTTATGTTTGGATTTGCTGTGGATGAGACTGAGGAACTCATGCCATTGCCAATCTCACTTAGCCACAAACTGGTTCGTCGTTTGGCAGAACTTCGCAAGTCTGGTGAAATCAGCTATCTTCGCCCAGATGCCAAATCCCAAGTGACTGTTGAATACGATGAGAATGACCGTCCAGTGCGCGTGGATACAGTCGTTATTTCTACTCAGCATGATCCAGAAGTCAGCAACGAACAAATTCACAATGATGTGATTAACAAGGTTATCA
>CALHBZ010000342.1 GCA_937930605.1 Streptococcus oralis | reverse complement strand
ATCGAACATGAAGGTCATCGTATAATTTCTCACGGTATTCCCGTGTTGAATAATTGGCAGTCATTTGTCCTCTCCTCTTTCCTTATTTAAATTGGTATAATAATTAAAAATAACAGCTGATAAACAGCCAAAAAATATGAGCCCATAAATCGTCAAGAAGACACTGGTAATCCTTCCAATCAAGGTCACAGCTAGGAGATCCCCGTAGCCGACAGTCGTCGAAGTCACAAAAGCATACCAAAGACCGTCTCCGTAATTTGTGATAGCAGGTTCAACTAGGAAAAGCACGCCTCCTGACCCAAAAACAAAGGTCACAAAACTCAGAGCAAACCGAGTAAAACCCGTAACCTGTATAATATGCCATAACATTTTTAAACGTCTCATTTGTTCTCCTTATTCATACTAGCTCCTGACCGAGCCGTTTTTTCCAATAATCAAAGTGAAGATAGGACATGATCTCCATCAGAGAAAGATAGACAAACTGATAGATCTGATTTAAGCTGATTATCAACTGATATTGTTTGAAAAATGACTGGAAGAAAGACCAGATATGACTGTCTTGAATCAGTCCCTTCTTAACATCAGACAGGATATTAGCTAAAGCTCCCAAGGACTGAAACGGTAAATCCTTGACATTTATATAGATCCGGTCCACCACATCATTCAGACTGGTATCTTGGATGGCATGAAATTCTCCAAAGAGAACTCCTGCCGCTCCAAGAGTAGAAACAAATTCCACCAAATAATTTCTGAGGAAATTTTCTCAACCTTTTCCCATAATGTGTTTAGTGCCATCCATAACGATCCCAACCAGAAAAAGGAAAGAAAACAAGCAAAGAAATTTTGCCGTAAATCCCAAAAAGCTTCAAGACTTGGTGTTGTTGGTTTTTCTAACTCTAAAATCAAGATGGTCATAATAATTGCTAGAACAGCATCTGTCAATACAATTAATCTGTCTTTCTTCATCGGATTGCATCCCCTTTCTTTTTTGTAACATTCTATCTTATCGCATAATATTGGATATTCTTTCATAATCCGACTACAAACAAAAATAAACCAAAAAGTATGTCCCTATTATACTATATTTAACTCTAGAAGTATTCATCCATCTAATTAATAAATATATCATATTTCACAATAAGTGAATACTATCAAAGATTCATCCCCTTTCACTTCATCATGTAGTGTTGCTTAGATTTATCAAAAACAACCAAATTTGTATTAATTTCAAGTATCACCTAGTTACAAAAATTTGGGGTGAACAGAAAAAGCATCCCGTATTTTTGATACGAAATGCTTTCAATAAGTTTAAATAAGTTTTAACGTTTACTAAATTGTGATGCTTTACGAGCTTTTTTCAAGCCTGGTTTCTTACGTTCTACCATACGGGCATCACGAGTAAGAAGGCCTGCGCGTTTCAATGAATCGCGGAAGTCTGGGTCTACTTGAAGAAGGGCACGAG
>CALHBZ010000341.1 GCA_937930605.1 Streptococcus oralis | reverse complement strand
CAACGTAAAAATGTTGAGTTCTCTGAAGCTGCTTTACAGGAATTAGCTGATATCTATCAAAAGACCACTGGCTTTATCAAAGATGCCCTTGACAGCGTGGAAAACAATGATATTGAAAAAGCTCAAAGTCTGATTGAACGCCATAAAGAAATCAACAATATGGAACGTGTTCTCAGAAAGACTCACATCAAACGTCTCAACAAAGGCGAGTGTTCAACGCAAGCTGGGGTCAACTTTATCGACATCATTTCCCACTATACTCGTGTATCTGACCACGCCATGAACCTTGCTGAAAAGGTTATCGCTGAACAAATCTAAGATCCAAGAAGCTATCCTAAATGGGATGGCTTTTTTCTTTTCCTAACCAAGAATTGCCTTTCTACCATATAAAAAATGCTTTGATTCACAATGGAATCAAAGCATTTTAAAGAGTTCCCCATACATAATCGCAGAAGCCGCAGTTCCTCTGTACTTTGCTTCTTCTCTTTTGATAAAGCGAGCTAAGTTGAGCAACTCAGGTGCCGGATGTTTGGGATTCAGGAGCAATTCACGATTGACCAGGCCTGAGAGACGAACTGCCAGCAATTGCTCATTTGTAGTAGGCAGTTTTTTAGCAGTCTCTAGGAGAGCAGCAACTAAATCTTCACTCAAATCATGTCGAGCATGATTGTAAAGATCTTTTATAAGGCTTTCTAGGTTTGGTTCTACCATCCCTACCACCTCCTTATGGTTTAATAATTTTTAATCAAATCAACTGTTGAACGATCCAATTTTTTCACCAAGGCTTGCAAGAAAGCTTGCGCTTCTAGGAAGTCATCCATAGCGTAAAGGGTTTGGTGAGAATGGATATAACGAGCGCAAACACCGATAGTTGTTGATGGAACACCACCATTTTTCAGATGAGCTGCACCTGCATCCGTTCCGCCTTTACCACAGTAGTATTGGTACTTGATACCAGCTTCTTCAGCCGTTGTCAAAAGGAAATCCTTCATACCTGGGAGAAGCAAATGACCTGGATCGTAGAAACGAATCAAGGTACCGTCCCCAACCTTGCCTTGACCGCCATAAACATCACCAGCAGGTGAACAGTCAACTGCAAGAAAGATTTCTGGGTCAAACTTAGTTGTTGAAGTGTGTGCGCCACGGAGACCCACTTCTTCTTGGACATTAGCACCAAGATAGAGTTCATTCCCAAGTTTCTGACCTGACAAGGCTTCTGCTAACTCGCTCACCATGAGAACACCGTAGCGGTTGTCCCAAGCTTTGGAGATGATATTTTTTTCATTGGCTGTCAAGATTGCTGAACTATCTGGTACGATAGTATCACCAGGACGGATGCCAAAGCTTTCTGCCTCAGTCTTATCCGCAAAGCCACCATCAAAGACGATATCTGAAATAGCTGGCATGGTTGGTCCGCCCTTTCCACGAGTCAAATGTGGTGGAACAGATCCTGAAATCATGGGAATTTCACGACCGTCACGAGTAAAGAGTTTAAAGCGTTGGCTACTAACCACCATGGGGTTCCAGCCACCGATTTCAACGACACGGAAGGTTCCATCTGGCTTAATCTCGCTGACCATAAAGCCAACTTCGTCCATATGAGAAGCGACTAAAACACGGGGCGCATCGGTAGCTTCTGAATGTTTGATACCAAAAATACCGCCCAAGCCATCTGTCACAACTTCATCCACATGCGGAGTCAACTTTTCACGGAGATAGGCACGGACAGGCGCTTCATGACCTGAGATCGCAGCAAGTTCTGTTACTTCTTTGA
>CALHBZ010000340.1 GCA_937930605.1 Streptococcus oralis | reverse complement strand
GTCAGTTGATGATTAGAAGATTTGTGAAAAGAAGTACTGCCTGCAGTCATCAATTAAAATACTATAGTATGAGAGGTATCCTATATGAATAAGAAATCCTATTTTATCATCTGTTCTACGTTGATCATAGCATCGAATCTTCTTATGCTGTTTGTGGTGAACAAGGGAGAAGAAACAGGGAGCAATCTGTTTGTGATTGCTATATCCTGTGTCTTGCTACCAGTCTTTTTATATGCAGTTGAAAACCGACAGACTTCATTAGTAAATGTAGAATCAATACTCCTGATTCAGTTGGCAGTTATATCTATACTCCGTCTTATCAACAGAATAGGGAGTACGCCTGAAATTCTCAACATTATCATTACCCTCCTATTTTTGGCAAGTGGGACAGCTGATATCTTTGTTGCAATCATGAGAATATATCAGAACAGACAGAAGTGAGGGTGAGTAGCTTTTGATTTTAGGTCTTTACGTTGTTAAATTTCCTTGGGGAAAGTATGTTTTTCATGCTTGCTTTTTTTAATTTTTTTACAATTTAGGAAGTTTCGATGACCATTCATGATTTGGGTGAATTAAGCTCAAAAGGAGTGCTATACTAGTAGTGTAAAGGGTGTAGCTTATCTAAGATTAAGCACACATTTAGGAGGAAATCTTATGAAGAAAAAAATACTGATCATTTTCGTCTTGTATTTAATCATGTCCATCTTTCTTTATCCGCTTAGGGAGAGTATTTGGTATCATCTATTTTATACCATAGCCTATCTGATTGCGATTATGATCTATTTTGCTTTAATTAAAAAGAAAGAAAAGAAATGAAAACTTTTCTTGCTAAAAAACGGAACATCTTCCTTACGAGATTGTTCCTAGGTCAGTTGCCCTTGCTTGTCTCTACTTATCTATTTCTATCTCGTTAGTTTTTAAATTTTTCCTTGGTTTTCCAATTTCTTTTAGTGGTTATTAACTTGGCTTCGATTTTGGTTACTGTTTACCTCACTAGGGAAATGAGGATAAGAGAGTTTGAAGATGATGATTTGGTTAGTCCTAGAACCAATCAACTCATGT
>CALHBZ010000339.1 GCA_937930605.1 Streptococcus oralis | reverse complement strand
CTGGTAAAGAACCAAACAAATCAGTGAACCCTGACGAAGTAGTTGCTATGGGTGCGGCTATCCAAGGTGGTGTCATCACTGGTGATGTCAAAGACGTTGTTCTTCTTGACGTAACACCATTGTCACTTGGTATTGAAACAATGGGTGGAGTATTTACAAAACTCATCGAGCGCAACACAACAATTCCAACATCTAAATCACAAGTCTTCTCAACTGCAGCAGACAACCAACCAGCTGTTGATATCCACGTTCTTCAAGGTGAACGCCCAATGGCAGCAGACAACAAGACTCTTGGACGTTTCCAATTGACAGACATCCCAGCTGCACCTCGTGGAATTCCTCAAATCGAAGTAACATTTGACATTGACAAGAACGGTATCGTATCTGTTAAAGCCAAAGACCTTGGAACTCAAAAAGAACAAACAATTGTCATCCAATCTAACTCAGGTTTGACTGATGAAGAAATCGACCGTATGATGAAAGATGCAGAAGCGAACGCTGAAGCAGATAAGAAACGTAAAGAAGAAGTTGATCTTCGTAACGAAGTAGACCAAGCAATCTTTGCGACTGAAAAGACTATCAAGGAAACTGAAGGTAAAGGCTTTGACGCAGAACGCGACGCTGCCCAAGCTGCCCTTGATGACCTTAAGAAAGCACAAGAAGACAATAACTTGGACGACATGAAAGCAAAACTCGAAGCTCTCAACGAAAAAGCGCAAGCTTTGGCAGTGAAACTCTACGAACAAGCCGCAGCAGCTCAACAAGCTCAAGCACAAGCAGGAGCAGAAGGCGCACAAGCAACAGGAAACGCAGGCGATGACGTCGTAGACGGAGAGTTTACGGAGAAGTAGGCGGTGAGACAGAACTAAAAATTGAAAGTTTTTAGTTCGTGGTCGAACCCCCGCGAGGATGATTAGGATTTTTGGGAGTCTGAAAGATGAACCCAAAATCCAATCAGCTACCGCGTCAAAAATTTTTCAAAAAGTATCGTTTCAAAAATCTCACGTCGTAATGATAAGAAGAAATCCAGAGGTTGCAACCCAGCCTCTGTTTTTCGGTAAGAAAAGAATTGGAACGTACATTTTTGGTTTTTCTTTAAACTAAGTTAGAAAGGAACTGAACCCGACTTAAATTCTAGGAAAAAAGAGAAATCAGTCTGGGAGCATCGCTCCGTCGCCTGATTTCCTATTTTTCAGTCGAATTTTACGGTCTTGGTATCTTAAATGAACAATACTGAATTTTATGATCGTTTAGGTGTCTCTAAGAATGCTTCTCAGGATGAGATTAAGAGAGCCTATCGGAAATTATCTAAAAAATACCACCCAGATATCAATAAGGAGCCTGGGGCGGAAGATAAATATAAGGAAGTCCAGGAGGCTTATGAAACCTTGAGCGATGAGCAAAAGCGGGCAGCCTATGACCAATATGGCGCAGCGGGTGCCAATGGTGGCTTTAGTGGTGCAGGCGGCTTCGGAGGCTTTGATGGCTCTGGTTTTGGAGGCTTCGAAGACATCTTCTCTAGCTTTTTTGGCGGTGGCGCGACTCGTAATCCAAACGCTCCGCGGCAAGGGGATGATCTCCAGTATCGGGTAAATCTCCGCTTTGAAGAGGCTATTTTCGGGGCAGAAAAAGAAGTGAAATACAATCGTGAGGCGAGTTGCCATACTTGTCACGGTTCAGGTGCTAAGCCAGGAACTAGCCCAGTAACTTGTGGCCGCTGTCATGGTTCTGGTGTTATCAATGTTGATACGCAGACACCGCTGGGCATGATGCGTCGACAAGTGACTTGTGATGTCTGTCACGGTCGCGGACAAGAAATCAAAAGTCCATGCGAAACCTGCCATGGAACAGGACATGAAAAGCAAGCTCATAGCGTTCATGTAAAAATCCCTGCTGGTGTGGAAACAGGTCAACGAGTTCGCTTGGCGGGTCAAGGTGAGGCAGGCTTTAATGGCGGTCCTTACGGTGACTTGTATGTAGTGGTGAACGTTGAACCAAGCGATAAATTTGAGCGAGACGGTTCTACCATTTACTACAAGCTCAACCTCAACTTTGTGCAAGCAGCTCTGGGTGACAGTGTGGAAATTCCAACTGTCCATGGAAATGTTGAATTGACAATCCCAGAAGGAACTCAGACTGGCAAACGTTTCCGTCTGCGTGGTAAGGGAGCACCAAATCTACGCGATGGAAGTGTCGGTGACCAATATGTCACTGTCAATGTCGTAACGCCGACAGGACTCAATGATCGTCAAAAGGCGGCTCTTAAGGATTTTGCGGCGGCTGGAGACATCACAGTGAGCCCTAAAAAGAAAGGCTTCTTTGATAAGATGAAAGATGTCTTTGAAGGGGAATAAAGAAGGAAAAAGCAGAGTTGGTATTCTGCTTTTTCGTTAGGAGTAAGAAATGACAGAATTTCAAAACTTTATCGAGCAAGTTTTCAAGGAGCAATATGAGGATTCTTTTGGTCCAGATATGCTTGAAAAACTTGAGCCCCAAGATTATTATCTGGCACGGGAGGAGGAAGGTCGCTTGATTGCCTTGCTTCATGCCCAGCAGGTGTTGGAAAACATCCATATCAAGGCCTTAGTGGTAGATAAGGGACACCAGAAAAAGGGCTTGGGAGCTAGTCTGCTGGCAGAATTAGAAGAAAAGGCTGAGAAAGCGGGAGTCAGCAGCATCACCTTGTCCACTAAATCTTATCAGGCCAAGGATTTTTACATCAAACAAGGCTATGAAATCTATGCCAGTCTGGAAGATGTACCTCAAAAAGGTGTGACCAAATATCATTTCATCAAGCGACTGGGCTGAATTGTTTTTAGAATAGAAGTCAATTTGGCTTCTATTTCTTATATCATTTTACATACATACTGCATGTATGTTATAATTAAGACTGAAAAATTTTTTTGAGAATTAGGACTTTATGTTAATAAACAAAGATGTGCTGGCTCAGTACAAGGGGTTATTTCTGATTTTCAGAAAGATTTGCTTAGAGTGTTAGAGCAGTTTAAAATGGAGAGTGAGAATGAATAAAAAGCAGCAGGCTTCACTAGAGACAAGTAGCAAAATATTAGCCATCGCTCGGAAACATTTTTCTTTGAAGGGGTATGCAGAAACTTCCTTGGAAGAAATTGTCGATGAGTTAGGAATGACAAGAGGCGCACTTTATCACCATTTCGGGAATAAGAAGACTTTATTTACCGCCGTACTGGCACAAATTCAATCCGAACTGGGGTCTTATGTAGAAAAAAACGCCCTGGAAGCACAGGATTCTTGGGAGCAGTTGGTGGAAGGCTGTGTTGCTTTTGTTCGTTTTGCGACCTTGATCGAAAATAAACG
>CALHBZ010000338.1 GCA_937930605.1 Streptococcus oralis | reverse complement strand
TACCGGAGGAAATCATGTCTTTTTCTGATTTAAAGCTGTTTGCCCTTTCTTCTAATAGAGAATTGGCAGAGCGTGTGGCGCAAGAAATTGGGATAGAGTTGGGGAAATCGACTGTTCGCCAATTTTCAGATGGGGAGATTCAGGTCAATATTGAAGAATCAATCCGTGGGAAACACGTCTTTATCCTACAATCAACGAGTTCACCTGTAAATGACAATCTGCTCGAAATTTTGATCATGGTAGATGCATTGAAGCGTGCCAGTGCAGAATCTGTCAACGTTGTCATGCCTTACTATGGATATGCACGTCAGGATAGAAAAGCGCGAGCGCGTGAGCCAATTACTGCAAAACTCGTTGCAAACATGCTAGAAGTTGCTGGAGTAGATCGTTTGTTGACGATTGATTTGCATGCGGCACAGATTCAGGGATTCTTTGATATTCCAGTTGATCACTTGATGGGTGCTCCTTTGATTGCGGATTATTTTGAGCGTCGTGGCATGGTTGGTTCTGACTATGTGGTTGTCAGTCCAGACCATGGTGGGGTGACTCGTGCTCGTAAATTGGCAGAGTTTTTGAAAACTCCGATTGCGATTATTGACAAACGCCGTAGTGTAGACAAGATGAATACCAGTGAAGTGATGAATATTATCGGTAAGGTAGAAGGCAAGACTTGTATCTTGATTGACGATATGATTGATACAGCTGGAACTATTTGCCATGCGGCGGATGCTCTTGCTGAAGCAGGTGCCGTTGAAGTTTACGCAAGTTGTACGCACCCAGTTCTTTCGGGGCCAGCTATGGACAATATCCAAAAATCAGCTATTAAAAAATTGGTTGTTTTGGATACCATCTACCTACCAGAAGAGCGTTTGATTGATAAGATTGAACAGATCTCGATTGCCCACCTCTTAGGAGATGCCATCGTTCGCATCCACGAAAAACGCCCTCTTTCTCCTCTATTTTGTATTGAGAAAAAGATTTAATCCTTCACTTAAAATAGATAGTTCTCCTAGCAGGTTTCTTTTCTTGCTGGGAGATTTTTGTAGTCAAAATCTGCAAACCCTTTCATAATATGCTATACTGATGAAAAAGGAGAATTTCTATGAACCAAGAATTTATCAATCCAAGTGATGGTGTTGTCCGTCAGTATCTGGCGACCAGTAAAACGTTAGCGGTAGTGGGTTTGTCTGACCGTGAAGAAACAACTAGCAATCGAGTGACTAAGGAAATGCAGGCTAGAGGCTATAAAATCATTCCAGTTAATCCCAAGCTTGCAGGTGGGGAAATCTTGGGAGAAAAGGCTTATGCGAGTCTAGCTGAGATTCCTTTTCCTGTGGATATTGTCAATGTATACCGACGTAGCGAGTTTTTACCAGATGTGGCGCGTGATTTTCTCAAGGCTGATGCCAAGATTTTTTGGGCGCA
>CALHBZ010000337.1 GCA_937930605.1 Streptococcus oralis | reverse complement strand
TCTTGGAACTCTTCATCGAGCTTGGTGCAGATGATGACCAGCTTGATTTCCCAGTGGTGTATGCTTCTGCTATCAACGGAACATCTTCCTTGTCTGATGATCCAGCTGATCAAGAAAAAACAATGGCACCAATCTTTGATACCATCATCGACCATATCCCGGCTCCAGTAGACAACTCTGATGAGCCTTTGCAATTCCAAGTGTCACTTTTGGACTACAATGACTTCGTAGGTCGTATCGGTATTGGTCGTGTCTTCCGCGGTAGTGTGAAAGTTGGGGATCAAGTTACCCTCTCTAAACTTGATGGTACAACCAAGAACTTCCGTGTCACAAAACTCTTTGGTTTCTTTGGCTTGGAGCGTCGAGAAATCCAAGAAGCAAAAGCGGGTGATTTGATTGCCGTATCCGGTATGGAAGATATCTTTGTTGGTGAAACCATTACTCCGACAGATGCCATTGAACCACTTCCAATCCTTCACATCGATGAACCAACACTTCAAATGACCTTTTTGGTAAACAACTCACCATTTGCAGGTCGTGAAGGGAAATGGGTAACTTCTCGTAAGGTGGAAGAACGCTTGCAGGCCGAATTGCAAACAGACGTTTCCCTTCGTGTTGACCCAACTGATTCACCAGATAAATGGACAGTTTCAGGTCGTGGAGAATTGCACTTGTCAATCTTGATCGAAACCATGCGTCGTGAGGGTTATGAACTTCAAGTATCTCGTCCAGAGGTTATTGTAAAAGAAATCGACGGTGTCAAATGTGAGCCATTTGAGCGCGTGCAAATCGACACTCCAGAAGAATACCAAGGATCTGTTATCCAAAGCCTTTCTGAACGTAAGGGTGAAATGTTGGATATGATTTCAACTGGTAATGGTCAAACTCGCTTGGTTTTCCTTGTTCCAGCGCGTGGTTTGATTGGATACTCAACTGAGTTCTTGTCAATGACTCGTGGTTACGGTATCATGAACCATACCTTCGACCAATACTTGCCACTCATTCCGGGTGAAATCGGTGGACGTCACCGTGGTGCCCTTGTTTCCATCGATGCTGGTAAGGCAACAACTTACTCAATCATGTCGATTGAAGAACGTGGAACTATCTTTGTCAACCCAGGTACTGAGGTTTATGAAGGAATGATTATCGGTGAAAACTCTCGTGAAAATGACTTGACAGTTAATATCACCAAGGCTAAACAAATGACCAACGTTCGTTCAGCTACCAAGGACCAAACAGCGGTTATTAAGACACCTCGTATTTTGACCCTTGAAGAGTCACTTGAGTTCTTGAACGATGACGAGTACATGGAAGTAACGCCTGAGTCTATCCGTCTCCGTAAGCAAATCCTTAACAAGGCAGAGCGTGAGAAAGCTAACAAAAAGAAAAAATCAGCTGAGTAACAGCTAGAAAGAGATAAAGATGGTCTATTTAATCATAGGGATACTCTTATTACTACTCTATGTATTTGCGACACCACAAAGTATCAAAGGAACAGTCAACATCGTTATCTTGGTCTTTGTGGTTGTTGCACTCTTGATTTTGTTGATGTTGTCCATCTTGCAAATCTTCCAATTACCGACAGAATTCTTTGTCACAATCGCCATGCTGGCCCTAGCCTACTTTAGCTTGAGGGACATTACACTCTTGCCTGTAAAAAAGAGCAAAAGAAGATAAATAGAAAGGGAGCTAAGGCTCTCTTTTTTGATGTTAGAATGAGGATTAGAGCATTTTCGCTTAGTATTATTTCCATAAAAATGGTAAAATAGTAGGAGTAGAAATGGAGTTTGAGACATGAAAGTAATCGATCAATTTAAAAATAAGAAAGTCCTTGTTTTAGGTTTGGCTAAGTCTGGTGAGTCTGCGGCTCGTTTGTTGGACAAGCTGGGTGCTATTGTCACTGTTAATGACGGCAAACCTTTCGAGGAAAATCCTACTGCACAAAGCTTGCTAGAAGAGGGAATCAAGGTTGTCACTGGTGGGCATCCTTTGGAGCTCTTGGATGAAGAGTTTGCCCTCATGGTAAAAAATCCAGGGATTCCTTATAGCAATCCCATGATTGAAAAGGCATTAGCAAAGGGAATTCCAGTCTTGACGGAGGTGGAGTTGGCTTACTTGATCTCAGAAGCGCCAATTATCGGTATCACAGGTTCAAATGGGAAAACGACCACAACGACTATGATTGGAGAAGTTTTGACTGCTGCTGGACAACATGGTCTCTTGTCAGGGAACATCGGCTATCCTGCTAGCCAAGTGGCCCAAACTGCAACAGCCAAGGACACGCTTGTCATGGAACTTTCTTCTTTCCAACTAATGGGAGTTCAAGAATTCCATCCTGAGATTGCGGTTATTACCAACCTCATGCCAACTCATATCGATTACCATGGCTCATTTGAGGAATATGTAGTAGCTAAATGGAATATCCAGAACAAGATGACAGCAACTGATTTCCTTGTTTTGAACTTTAACCAAGACTTGGCAAAAGAATTGGCTACCAAAACACAAGCCACAGTTGTTCCATTTTCAACACTTGAGAAGGTTGATGGAGCTTATCTGGAAGATGGTCAACTCTACTTCCGTGGAGAAGTGGTCATGGCAGCTGATGAAATCGGTGTTCCAGGTAGCCACAATGTGGAAAATGCCCTTGCTACCATTGTTGTAGCCAAACTCCGTGGTGTAGACAGTCAAACCATCAAGGAAACTCTTTCATCTTTTGGTGGTGTCAAACACCGTCTCCAATTTGTGGATGAAATCAAAGGTGTCAAATTCTATAACGATAGCAAGTCAACCAATATTTTGGCAACTCAAAAAGCCTTGTCAGGATTTGACAACAGCAAGGTCATCTTGATTGCAGGTGGTTTAGACCGTGGAAATGAATTTGACGAATTGGTGCCAGACATTACTGGCCTCAAGAAAATGGTCATCCTTGGTCAGTCAGCAGAACGTGTTAAACGGGCAGCTGAGAAGGCTGGTGTGGCTTACGTGGATGCGACTGATATTGCAGATGCAACCCGCAAGGCCTATGAGCTTGCGGCTCAAGGAGATGTGGTTCTCCTCAGTCCTGCCAATGCCAGTTGGGATATGTATGCTAACTTTGAAGTACGTGGCGACCTCTTTATCGACACAGTAGCGGAGTTAAAGGAATAATATGAAAAAAATTGTCTTTACAGGTGGGGGGACGGTTGGACACGTTACCCTCAATCTTTTGTTAATGCCCAAGTTTATCGAAGACGGCTGGGAAGTCCACTATATCGGGGATAAGAACGGAATCGAACACCAAGAAATCCTCAAGTCAGGTTTGAATGTGACCTTCCATTCCATTGCGACAGGGAAATTGCGTCGCTATTTCTCATGGCAAAATATGCTGGATGTCTTTAAAGTTGGCTGGGGAATTATTCAATCGCTTTTTATCATGTTGCGACTTCGTCCGCAAGCTCTCTTTTCTAAAGGGGGATTTGTCTCTGTGCCGCCAGTTATCGCTGCGCGTGTGTCTGGAGTACCTGTCTTTATCCACGAATCTGACCTATCCATGGGCTTGGCCAATAAAATTGCCTACAAATTTGCAACCAAGATGTACTCAACTTTTGAGCAGGCTGCTGGTCTTTCAAAAGTCGAGCATGTAGGAGCAGTGACCAAGGTTTCAGACCAAAAAACTTCAGAGCCAGATGAATTGGTGGATATCCAAACCCACTTTAATCCAAAATTGCCAACTGTATTGTTTGTTGGTGGTTCTGCAGGTGCTCGTGTCTTTAACCAATTGGTGACAGACCATAAAAAAGAGCTGACAGAGCGCTACAATATCATTAATCTCACTGGAGACTCTAGCCTCAATGAATTGAGCCAAAATCTCTTTCGTATTGACTATGTGACGGACCTCTATCAACCCTTGATGGAGATGGCAGATGTGGTGGTGACGCGTGGTGGTGCCAACACGATTTTTGAGCTCTTGGCTATGGCTAAACTCCATCTCATTGTACCATTGGGTCGTGAAGCAAGTCGAGGAGACCAGATTGAAAATGCAGCCTACTTTGTTAAGAAAGGTTATGCAGAAGAACTTCAAGAAAGTGACTTGACCTTGGAAAGCTTGGAAGAGAAAATCAGTCACCTGCTTAGTCACAAGGATCAATACCAAGCTAGTATGAGGGCTTCAACTGAGTTGAAATCTCTTGATGATTTTTATGCCCTACTAAGAAAAGACTTATCATAAGGAAAATCAATGTCAAAGGATAAGAAAAAAGAATCAAACCCCAAGAAAGAATTGTCTGAATGGCAGAAACGAAACCAAGAATACCTGAAGAAAAAGGCTGAGGAAGAAGCTGCCCTAGCTGCGGAGAAGGAAAAGGAAAAACAAGCTCGAAAGGAGGCCAACTCGAAACTATTGGAGGAGGCCAAAAAATCCTCGAGTCAGTCGGACGAAGAAGATACAAGTCCAAGTAAGGAACTATCCGAAAAAGAAGAAAAATCTCAAAAGGATGACTATAAAGTCAACGAAGAAAAAGAGAAGAAGAAAAAAGAAAAACCAGCCAAGCCTAAAATCGCTCCAGTTCATATTTGGCGAGCTGTGAGTATCTTAGTGCCAAGTATTCTGGTCCTCCTTCTCTCAGTCTACCTGTTGACTCCGCTCTCGACCATCAAAAATATCGAAGTTAAGGGAAATAGTAACACCCAGGCGGACGACATTAAACAGGCTTCTGGGATTCAAGACAGCGACTATACCTTAGCCCTGTTGTTGGATAAGGAAAAATACGCTGAGCGAATCAAGTCCAACCATTGGATAGAGTCAGCAAAGATTGATTATCAATTTCCAACTAACTTTACGATTGAGGTTAAGGAATTTGATATTGCTGGTTACTATGTGACAGGTGAAGACCACTATCCAATCCTGTCTAGTGGAACAATTGACTCAAGCTCTGTCAACCTTTTGAATCTGCCTGAGACTTATCTGACAGTTACCTTTAACGACGAGCAGCAGGTGAAAGAGCTAATCACGGGATTGTCTACTATCAGTGAGGATATCAAGAGCCAAATCCAGAAAATCGAATTAGCGCCAAGCAAGGCAACAGCAGACCTTTTAAAAATTACTATGCTGGACACAGATGAAATATTGGTTCCTTTGTCAGAGTTAAGTAAAAAATTGCCTTATTATAGCAAAATTAAGCCACAACTAGCAGAACCGAGCTTTATTGATATGGAAGCTGGAATCTATAGTACTAGCCTAGCGGATAAACTTTTGCAAGAAGCTGAGGAAAAAGCTAAAAAAGAGGCACAGGAAGCTGAGAAGAAAAAACAGGAAGAAAAAGAAGCAGAAGAAAAGAAACAACAGCAACAACAATAAAGCCCAGTTTTTGCTTGACAAGTCCTACTATAAATAATAGAATAGTAAAAAACCTTTAAAGCAGTCCAGAGAGGCAGCTAAGGTTAGACGGTGAAAGGGTGGAGACTACCCATTTTTCGTGGAACCTTGCTGTTGGCAGGTTCCTTTTTTCGTGGCTTCTTTTGGCCAGACTCTCTCACTAGCAAAGGTAAAAGGAGAAACCTATGCGAGAACATCGTCCAGTCATTGCCCTAGATTTTCCAAGTTTTGAAGAAGCGAAGGAATTCTTAGCCCTTTTTCCAGCAGAAGAAAGCCTTTATCTAAAGGTAGGGATGGAGCTCTATTATGCAACGGGTCCTGTGATTGTGTCTTACTTGAAAGGCCTGGGTCATAGTGTCTTTCTGGATCTCAAGCTTCATGACATTCCCAATACAGTCAAGTCAGCTATGAAGGTCTTGTCTCAGCTTGGTGTGGATATGACCAATGTTCATGCTGCTGGTGGTGTGGAGATGATGAGGGCTGCGCGTGAAGGTCTGGGGACACAAGCCAAATTGATCGCTGTGACCCAGCTTACATCAACGTCGGAAAGCCAGATGCAAGATTTTCAAAATATCCAAACCACTCTGCAAGAGTCTGTGATTCACTATGCCAAAAAGACAGCTGAAGCAGGCTTGGATGGTGTCGTTTGCTCAGCTCAGGAAGTGCAACTCATCAAAGAAGCCACCAATCCAGATTTTATCTGTCTGACACCGGGAATTCGTCCAGCGGGAGCTGCGGTTGGAGACCAAAAACGCGTCATGACGCCAGCGGATGCTTATCAAATCGGTAGTGACTATATCGTAGTAGGACGTCCCATTACCCAAGCTGAGGATCCTGTTGCAGCTTATCATGCTATCAAGGATGAATGGAACCAAGACTGAAATTAAAGAAATAGATTAGAAAAACAAAAGGAGAATACTATGACACTTGCTAAAGATATCGCTAGCCACCTATTGAAAATTCAGGCAGTTTACCTCAAACCAGAAGAGCCTTTCACTTGGGCATCTGGTATCAAGTCACCGATTTACACTGATAATCGTGTGACACTAGCCTATCCAGAAACTCGTACCTTAATTGAAAATGGCTTTGTGGATGCTATCAAAGAAGCCTTTCCAGAAGTTGAGGTGATTGCAGGAACAGCAACAGCGGGGATTCCTCACGGAGCTATCGTTGCTGACAAGATGAACTTGCCTTTTGCCTACATTCGTAGCAAACCAAAAGACCACGGTGCAGGCAACCAAATCGAAGGGCGGGTAGCTCAAGGTCAAAAAATGGTGGTGGTTGAAGATCTTATTTCAACTGGCGGTTCTGTTCTCGAAGCCGTAGCAGCCGCTAAACGAGAAGGAGCAGATGTGCTTGGAGTTGTAGCGATTTTCAGCTACCAATTGCCAAAAGCAGATAAGAATTTCTCAGACGCAGGTGTCAAATTGGTGACGCTGTCTAACTACAGTGAACTGATCCACCTAGCTCAAGAAGAAGGCTATATCACACCAGAGGGATTGGATCTCTTAAAACGCTTTAAAGAAGACCAAGAAAATTGGCAAGGATAATTTATAAAAAAGACCAGACAAGTTTGAGCGAGCTTATCTGCCCAACTTTTAAAATGAAGGTCAGACTAAAGAAAAGGTCTCGATTAGCGAATTGATTTCCTCTTTTCTTCATAGTCAATTACAGTAAAACTCCTAGAACGATTGGAATATCCATCTTTCTAGGAGTTTTTTATTATGTATTTAATTGAGGTTTATTTGGAATGATTTTCATTCAAATCAGCTTTTCTTTTTAATTGATAGCTGCAAGAAGGTCGTCAGCTTGTTTGGCAAGTGATGAGGCAGTTGCTTCTTCTAACACCAATTTTCCGTCTGCCCAAGCAGAGTCATTGACACGAGCGGCAGTAAAGTCACCAACGACTTGTGTACGGATAAATGGCAAGAGATCTTTGTAAATAGCAAAGAGTTGTTCGTGGCCTGCATTGGCTACAGATGAGACGGTAACAAGCTTGTCTTGGAGGGCAGAAGTACCACGTGTATCAGATAAGTCAAGGGCGCGCGAGAGCCAGTCAAGCAAGTTCTTCACTGTTCCAGGGATAGAGAAGTTGTAGACTGGAGAGAAAATCCAAATGGCATCGGCATCAAGGACAGCTTCACGAACAGCGGTTACAGCTGGATGAGTTGGAATTTCAAGGTCTTGGCTGAAGAGAGGTACAGCTGAATAATCAAGATAGTCAACTTCCGCTTTTCCAGCAAGTGCTTTTTCAGCTTCGAGGGCCATTTGGTGGTTGAAAGAACCTTGGCGTAGTGATCCGACGATAAATAGTACTTTTTTAGACATGATGTGTCTCCTGTAGTTAAAATTTAAAGAGCGAACTCTTTTGTTACCAGCTATGTTACAACAAATGATACTAATTAGCAATAATTTTGCTCACAAATCTTTAAATTTTTTTAAAATCCGAATCAAATCTTCCTTTTCGCCATCTTCCAAGATACTAAAAGCATCTACAATAGAGTTAATATGGTCAGGAAGAACCTCTTCAATTTTTCTGCGTCCTGCAGGTGTTAATTTCAGGAAAAATGATCGGCGATCCTTGGGATCACAGGTTCTAGAAATCCACCCATCTCGAACCATATTTCGAATGACAACAGTCATGTTTCCAGAAGTGGCTAGCATTTTTTCAATCAAATCCTGAATACGCAGTTCTCCCTTGCTATAGAGAGTTTCCAGAACGGAAAATTGAGTAGGAGTTAGTCCGTGTTCTTTGGCAGCCTTGGTTTCATAAGGTTTAAAACTTCGCATCGCTTTATTGAGAACGATAGCCGTCTTCAAGTCTAATTGATTTTGGGAAATTTTTTCTTTCAAATATTGTTTCATAAGGGTATTCTATCAATAAATAAATAGAAATACAAGAAGCATAGATTTTATAGGGAAAGATTCTTAGAATGTTCCTGTCTTCACTTGTAATAAAGGAGGAGAGATGGTAAAATAGACGAGTGAAACTAAGACATAAAAACGCAAAAAACAAGCTACTTATACAATACGGAATCGGCATTGCTCTGGTATTGCTAGTCATGACCACTTCCTTTCTTTATCTGATATCGCTCAGCATGAAACCTTATCAAGATGCGAGGGTTAAGGGAGAGAAACTGGCCAAGCAGTATGCAGAATTGGAAAAGGCAGATCAGGTTGATTTTTTTAATGGTTTGGAAGCTTATTACAGCGTTCTGGGGCATAATAAAAAACAAGAGGCCATTGCCGTGCTGATCGAAAAGAATGACCACAAGATTTACATTTATCAGCTTGATAAGGGGATTTCTCAAGACAAGGCAGCGACGATTTCGAGGGAAAAAGGAGCTAGTGACATTGATAAGATCACCTTTGGTCGCTATCAGGACAAGCCGATTTGGGAAGTTAAGTCAGGAAACCAGTACTATTTGGTTGACTTTGAAACAGGAGCAGTGATCCAATAAGGAGGGCATATGAAACTATCCAAACGTGTACTAGAAATGGAAGAAAGTGTCACTCTAGCCAGTGATGCAAGAGCTAAAGCATTAAAAGCTCAGGGAAAAGATGTTCTTTTCTTAACCTTGGGACAGCCTGATTTTCATACTCCTGAAAACATTCAGGATGCGGCGGTGGAAGCGATTCGAGATGGACGTGCTTCCTTCTATACAGTTGCTTCAGGCCTACCAGAGTTAAAAGCAGCGGTTAATAGCTATTTTGAACGCTACTATGGGTATTCCGTAGTAGCAAACGAGGTTACCTTTGCCACAGGTGCTAAGTTCTCTCTCTACACCTTCTTTATGGCTGTGGTCAATCCAGGCGATGAGGTCATCATTCCTACACCATACTGGGTCAGCTATGGAGACCAGGTCAAGATGGCAGAAGGTGTGCCAGTCTTTGTCCAGGCCAAGGAAGACAATCACTTTAAAGTAACAGTAGAGCAGCTAGAAGCAGCTCGAACAGATAAGACTAAGGTCTTGGTTCTCAATTCGCCATCGAATCCGACAGGTATGATTTACTCTCGTGAGGAACTCTTGGCTATTGGAAATTGGGCGGTTGAACATGATGTCCTTATCCTAGCAGATGATATTTATGGTCGTTTGGTTTATAATGGGAACGAATTTGTTCCAATCTCTAGTCTGTCAGAAGCAATTCGCAAGCAAACCATCGTGATAAACGGTGTATCTAAGGCTTATGCCATGACTGGTTGGCGAGTAGGTTATGCAGTAGGAAATCCTGAAATTATCGCTGCTATGAGCAAATTGACAGGACAAACAACCTCCAACCTGACTGCTGTATCACAATATGCTACCATTGAAGCCCTAACTGGACCACAAGACTCCGTCGAAATCATGCGTCAGGCTTTTGAGGAACGTTTGAATACCATTTATCCTCTCTTGTGCCAAGTGCCAGGATTTGAAGTTGTCAAACCCCAAGGAGCCTTCTATCTTTTCCCAAATGTTAAAAAAGCGATGGAGATGAAGGGGTATACCGATGTGACGGACTTTACAACAGCTATCCTTGAAGAAGTCGGTCTGGCTTTGATTACAGGAGCAGGATTTGGGGCGCCAGAAAATGTCCGTCTCAGTTATGCAACAGACTTAGATACATTAAAAGAAGCGATTCGCCGTTTGCATCAATTTATGGAAAAATAAAACTTAGAATCTTCGCCTTTTTAGCGGAGATTTTTTGTATTGAAAATCTCGCGATTTTTCTCTAGTAGAACCTAGCTATCGCAGTCTATTTATGGTAAAATAGTGGGTAATGATGTCTTCGGACAAGTTAAACGAAAAAAGGAAGATAGATTATGACAAAACGTGTAACAATTATCGAAGTAAAAGACTACGTTGGTCAAGAAGTGACCATTGGGGCCTGGGTTGCCAACAAATCAGGAAAAGGAAAAATTGCCTTCTTGCAATTGCGTGATGGAACAGCCTTCTTCCAAGGTGTAGCCTTCAAACCAAACTTTATTGAAAAATTCGGCGAAGAAGTTGGTCTTGAAAAATTTGAAACGATCAAACACTTAAGCCAAGAAACTTCTGTTTATGTGACAGGGATTGTCAAAGAGGACGAACGTTCTAAGTTTGGCTATGAGTTGGATATTACAGACATCGAAGTGATCGGTGAATCTCAAGACTACCCAATCACACCAAAAGAACACGGAACAGACTTCTTGATGGACAACCGTCACTTATGGCTCCGCTCTCGTAAGCAAGTGGCTGTGATGCAAATCCGTAACGCTATCATTTATGCAACTTATGAGTTCTTTGATAAGAACGGCTTCATGAAGTTTGATAGCCCAATTCTTTCAGGAAATGCGGCAGAAGATTCAACAGAGCTCTTTGAAACTGACTACTTTGGAACGCCAGCCTACTTGAGTCAATCAGGTCAGCTTTACCTAGAGGCAGGTGCTATGGCTCTTGGCCGTGTCTTTGACTTTGGTCCAGTATTCCGTGCTGAAAAATCAAAAACGCGCCGTCACTTGACAGAGTTCTGGATGATGGACGCAGAGTACTCCTACTTGACACACGATGAGTCACTTGACTTGCAAGAAGCTTATGTTAAAGCCCTTCTTCAAGGTGTTCTTGACCGTGCGCCTCAAGCCTTGGAAACCTTGGAACGTGATACAGAGCTCTTGAAACGCTACATTGCAGAGCCCTTCAAACGCATCACTTACGATCAAGCCATTGACCTCTTGCAAGAGCATGAAAATGATGCTGATGCAGACTACGAGCATTTGGAACATGGAGATGACTTTGGTTCACCACACGAAACTTGGATTTCAAACCACTTTGGTGTGCCAACATTTGTCATGAACTACCCAGCAGCCATCAAAGCCTTCTACATGAAACCAGTTCCTGGCAATCCAGAGCGCGTGCTTTGTGCAGACTTGCTTGCTCCAGAAGGCTATGGAGAAATTATCGGTGGTTCTATGCGTGAGGAAGACTATGATGCTCTTGTAGCTAAGATGGAAGAACTTGGTATGGACCGTACAGAGTACGAATTTTACCTTGACCTTCGTAAATACGGTACTGTACCACACGGTGGATTTGGAATCGGTATCGAGCGTATGGTAACTTTCGCAGCAGGTACAAAACACATCCGCGAAGCTATTCCATTCCCACGTATGTTGCATCGTATCAAACCATAAACTAGAAAAAAAGAAGATGATTTCATCTTCTTTTTTCACTTTTATCTTGCGATCTATCAGTTTTTCTAGTATAATAGTTAATTGTGAGCAAACCTCACTTACCCCTTGCAAAGACTAGGGGTCATTAGACCAAAAGGAGGAACATATCAATGGCTAAATACGAAATTCTTTA
>CALHBZ010000336.1 GCA_937930605.1 Streptococcus oralis | reverse complement strand
GCCTCGATAATCATTTTTACAGCCGTTTCAATCTTTTGTGTATCCATTCTCGTTCTTCCTCTCCATCAGATAGGCTCTCACTTGGCTCAAGAAATACAAGGAACCCGTGACAATCCTAACTGTTTTTTTCCCTTCTTTTTTATCTGTCAATTTCTGCTCTAGAAAATCCTGCCAACTTTGGAGGCTGAGATTTCTAGACTTAGCTGTCTCTTTCAATACGCTCTCATCAGTCGCCCGACTATCATCAAAATGTGTCAGAGTAAGCTCGGTATCTGGCATTGTCACTAGCAAGTCCAGCATATCCTCCAAGGCCTTGGTTTTGATACAAGTAAAGAGGATTTCCTTGTGATAATTCGCAAAGCGTTCTTGCAGGGTGGCCAATAAAGCCTTGATAGCATGGGGATTGTGGGCCCCATCCAAAATCAGCAAGGGGTCACTAGACAAGACCTCCAAACGCCCTGGCCATCTTGTTTCTTCCAAAGCTTGAGCAACCAAGGTATTAGCTGGTAAGGCTCGACCATCTTCTTGACAAAAAGTATCAAGTAAAGCTATGGCCATTCCAGCATTCTCTATTTGGTGCAAACCAAGCAAACCTGTCTGGAAGCGACCTTGTCTGACAGCACTTGTATAGTCAAAGACCTCACCCGTTACCACACTTTCTTGATGGCGAACCTGATAATCTGTCCCATAGGCAATTCTCGGCGCATTTTTCCCTTCTGCAATGCGGTCAATAACAGCCAAGGCTTCCGGAACAATGTGACCTGTTACCAAGGGAATACCTTGTTTGATAATACCAGCCTTCTGCTCTGCTATGGCTTCCAAAGTGTCACCAAGTAGAGCCACATGGTCCAAGCCAATGGTCGTAATTCCTGTCAGAATCGGCTGACAGACATTGGTACTATCCAGAAGTCCACCCATGCCGACTTCCATGATGGCCACATCAACTTTTTCAGCGGCAAAATAATCATAGGCTAGGGCTGTGATAATCTCAAACCCGGTCGTTCCTTGTAAAGCAAGGCCCTTCTCCCCCTCAAGTAACGACTCATAATCTGCCATCATGGCTTCTAGTCTAGCTTGTGGGATGGATTCCCCATTGATGCTAATCTGGTCTGTGTAATGAATGAGATAGGGCGAACTGAACACACCTACTCTCAGACCTAGCTTTACTAGCATGTTTTTCAAAAAAGCAATGGTTGAGCCCTTGCCATTGGTCCCTCCAATATGGATGACCTTGAGTTTGAGATGGGGATTGCCTCTTAGTGCCAAGAGTTCCACCATTCTCTCCAAACCAAAATGCGGTTGGTCTGTCCGATAGTGGGCAATCCACTGATTGTTTTGAATTTCGTTCATCTTACTTGTATTGTTTTAAATCTAGATTTTCTGCTTCATCAGCCAAACGAATGGCGGAGGCAATTTCAATTGCCATCTTGTGACTAGCTACATCGTGCACGCGCACCACTTCTACACCCTGTCTCGCAGCGATACTCGTTACATGAGCCGAAGCCGTGTCCCGATTGCGGAAACCGACTTCTGTCTCAGGATTGACTTCGAAGCCATTCTCCTCAAGGATATTGATAACAAATCGCTTGCGCGAAACTCCAAGAAAGATTGGATAGCCTTGCTGGTGTAGTTTATCCAGGTCACGTAAAAGGACCAGATTTTCCTTCTTGGTCAGACCAAATCCAATTCCCGGATCCAACATGATCTTATCTCTTGCTATCCCAGCTTGATTCGCTCTCGCTAGAGCTCGTTCAAAGAAAGCCGTCATCAAATCTTCTACTGGTAGTTGTTCAAGGTCAGCTAACTCTTTCTCTGTAAATGCTTGTCCAAATCCAAAACGAGGAAATATCTGCGAGCTAGGGTGTTGAGGTCGAGCCATAACTGGATTAAACATGATGACCACTTGTGCTCCCGCTTTGGCAACCACATGAGCCATTTTTTCATCACCCATGAGGCCAGTGATGTCATTTACCAGATTGGCACCAGCAGCCAAAGCAGTCTCTGCTACCTGACTCTTCCAAGTATCGATGGAAATGAGGACATCACTTTCCTTGCGAATAGCTTTGATAACTGGAAGGACACGCTGGATTTCCTCTTCTATCTCTACATAGCTGCTGCCCGGACGAGTCGATTCTCCTCCGATATCTAGCATACTAGCTCCTTCAGCTATCAATTTACGGGCTTGCTGGAGCGCCTGCTCAACAGCAAAAAACTGACCACCATCCGAAAAGGAATCTGGGGTTACATTGATAATTCCGCAAATGGCTGTTTTTGCCTGACTAGCTTTATTAGACATAGGGTCACTCCTCAAGGTTTTTCACCACATTATTTCTCTATTTTACCATAAAAAGAAAAAGATGGATACGCTAG
>CALHBZ010000335.1 GCA_937930605.1 Streptococcus oralis | reverse complement strand
TTGATAAAACTTTCGGCAGGAATGTACTTGACACGCGCATCAGGAATATTTTTCAGAATCTCATTTCCAATCGCGTTTAGCAAGTGAGTTTTCCCTAGTCCAGGACCACCATAAATGAAAAGGGGATTATAAGTCAAGGCGAGGTCTTCAGAAACAGCCAGAGCAGCAGACTTAGCCCATATATTCCCATCTCCTTGAATAAAGTTATCAAAGGTATATTTTTCCTTCAATCCTGTTTCAGAATATGGAATAGCAAGATTGGCCTGTGAAGTAACATAATGATTGCTATTTTCAGAATCCATGACATAGGTTGAAGATTCTTCCTCAGGTTTTGTTAGGACAAATTGAGTTTTTATTTCAGTATCATAAACTTCAAAACCAGCGGCCACAATGATATCCTTGAGCTGTTTTTTCCAAACCATTTCCATTTCAGGTCTAGGTAAAAAGATAGTAGCTACATTTCCCTCCACTTTTATGAGTTCAGCAGGTGTGGCATAGAAATCGTACATAGAACGTGTCAATCTTTCTTGAGCCAATTCTAAGATTTGATTCCAAAATTGTTTTTCTTTCACCGATTATCCCCTCCTTTTCTATATTTGATATAAAAAGGTTTACTGTTAAACTTATTTTACCATAGATGATAGCATTTTTCCACAATCTGTGGAAAAGAATCCACAATGTTTACACTTTTTATCCACAGGTTGGGGAAAAGTGAGGGATTCCCTTGAATTCTTTGGTTTTCTGCTATAAAAAATAGTGGATAAATTTGTGGGTTGAAAAAATAAAAGAACAGCCTTATTTCAGGCTGTTGATAATTCTGTCATATTCTTCTTGGCTTGAAAAAGAAATAATAACCTTTCCAGTATCTTTTTTAGAAAGTTTAATTTCTACATTTAATCCCAGTCGTTTTTTTAATTTATCTTCCTCATCTTTGATGAAAGAATCACTTTTTTTATGCTTCTTTTGTTTTTTCTCTGTCAGCAGTGTTTCTAACTTTCTCACAGAGATGTCTTCATTTTTGATTAGCTGAAAGAAATATTCCTGTTGCTCTTTATCCAAACCAACTAGTGAACGTGCATGAGCTTGAGAAATTTTTCCATTTTCTACTTCAGCTAAGATATGCTCTGGTAGGGAAAGTAAACGAATAAAATTAGTGATATAAGGACGAGATTTTCCTATTTTATCCGCTATCTCAGTATGAGTAAATCCTTTTTCTACTAAAGATTCGTAGGCGCGTGCTTCTTCAACAGGATTTAAATTTTCTCTCTGCAAATTCTCAATGATTGATTGAATCATCATCTCTTGATCTGAGAGGTGTTTCACAACGGCTGGAATAGAGGTCAGACCAGCTAAGAGAGAAGCCCGATATCGTCTCTCTCCTGCAAGGATTTCATAACCAATTACAGGAGATTGACGAACAATGATTGGTTGAATTAGTCCATTTTCTTTGATTGACTGAGCCAACTCTTTCAATTTTTCTACATCAAATTCTTTTCGAGGTTGGTAAGGATTCTTTTGTATTTCAGAGATAGAAATCATTTCAAATTTTTCCATGATTCTACACTAACATATCTTTTACTTTCTGTAAAGTTTTCTTTACACTGATGTCAATTAAGATTCTAAATCACCAGAATTCTTATCTAATTTTATAGAGGTTGTTTCTTCTTTACCATTACGGTAGTAGGTTATTTTTATAGTGTCTCCAATAGCATGATTGTAAAGGGCATGTTGTAGGTCTGTTGATGAGGCAATCTCTTTGTCGTCAACTTTGGTAATGACATCGTATTTTTGAAGATGTCCATTTGCTGGCATATTACTTTGAACAGATCGAACAACTACACCTGAAGTGAGGCCACTTGGAATGTTTAGCTTTCTAAGATCACTAGCTCCAACATTTGACAGATTGACCATTTGAATTCCAAGAGCAGGACGAGTCACTTTACCATCACTTTCAAGCTGTTTAATGATATTTTGTGCATCGTTTGAAGGAATTGCAAAACCAAGACCTTCTACAGAC
The DNA here is from genome assembly GCA_937930605.1 of Streptococcus oralis. GTDB lineage: Bacteria > Bacillota > Bacilli > Lactobacillales > Streptococcaceae > Streptococcus > Streptococcus oralis_CO. The sequence goes on along the minus strand of CALHBZ010000335.1, from coordinate 3,583 downwards.
GTTCCACCATTACTTGCAATTTTACTTGATGTAATACCAATTACTTGTCCTTGAATGTTTACAAGTGGACCACCAGAGTTACCAGGGTTAATGGCCGTATCTGTTTGAATGGCTTTTGTTGAAATAGCTTGACCATCTTCAGATTTTAGAGAAACATTTCGATTAAGACTTGAGATGATTCCCTGTGTAACTGTATTAGCATATTCTGAACCTAGAGGACTACCGATAGCAATTGCTGTTTCTCCAACACTAAGTTGACTTGAATCCCCAAATTCTGCTACTGTTGTAACTTTTTCTGAAGAAATTTTAACGACAGCAATATCAGAGAAAGTATCAGATCCGACAATTTCACCAGGAACTTTTGTACCATCTGCTAAACGGATGTCGACTTTTGAAGCTCCATTGATAACGTGAGTATTTGTTACAAGATAGGCATCTTTGTCGTTCTTTTTATAGATAACCCCTGATCCCTCACTTGCGATTTGTTGATTATCTGAATCAGAATTAGCTTCATCAGTATTAAATACACTACTTTGTCTACTATTAGAAGAATAAGTAATGATTGAGACAACAGCATCCTTAACTTTATTTACTGCTTGAGTGGTTGAATTTTCATTCTTATAGGATGTTTGAGTGACAGTGCCAGAATTATTATTCGTAGCTTGACTTCCTTGTTTTTGTGAAAGTTGTAGTGTTACAAAACTTCCCAAAGCTCCACTTAAAAATCCGATGAGAACAATTACAAAAAATGTAACTCCTTTTTTATAAAGTGTTTGTAAGTGTTTCATAAACGCCTCCAATTATTTGTTATTTAATTAAAGTATAAACCTATTAACTTAATTCAAACTTAAAAGTTTAAAGTTTTACACAAGTTGTGGATAACTTCTTTTATTCTGTGAATTTGCTCGTTATTTTAGATGATTTTGATGTGTATAAGATGTGAAATAAAGTGTGGATATGATAGAATAAAAGAATGAAAATAAAAATTGTAACAGTTGGAAAACTGAAAGAAAAATATCTTAAAGATGGTATTGTTGAATATGGCAAACGAATTTCACGTTTCGCAAAATTAGAAATGATTGAACTTGCTGATGAGAAAACTCCAGATAAGGCAAGTGAGTCAGAAAATTACAAAATATTAGAAATAGAGGGAAATCGAATTCTTTCTAAAGTTGGAGAAAGAGATTTTGTTATTGTGTTGGCAATTGAAGGAAAAACTCTCTCTTCAGAAGAATTCAGTAAACAGTTAGAACAAGCTTCTATAAATGGATTTTCTACCCTTACATTTATTATTGGTGGAAGCCTGGGACTATCCCCTGCTGTGAAGCATCGAGCGAATCTTTCTGTTAGTTTTGGGCGTTTGACCTTGCCACACCAGTTAATGAGATTAGTCCTTGTTGAACAAATTTATCGTTCTTTTACCATTCAGCAGGGATCCCCTTATCATAAATAGAAGATTGACTTAGCTCTTATTTTTTGATAGAATGGTCATGTTAGGTCTCATAGCTCAGCTGGATAGAGCATTCGCCTTCTAAGCGAACGGTCGCAGGTTCGAATCCTGCTGGGATCAATTTTAGATGAAAAGCTGGGAAAACTCCCAGCTTTTTTCTTAAAAAAGTGCATTTCAGGTGCAAAAAAGTACAGTTGAGAAGAAATTTTTCTTAAATAATCTTCATTTTGTATAATAAACTTGTAAGTTAATTTACAAGAAAAACAATACAGGAGATTTTATTATGAAAAACATAGTTAAATTGGAACAGTTCAAAAAGCTTACAGAGAAAGAATTGCAGGGAATTCAAGGTGGGGAACAAAGAATTTCAGAATTAATACGTAATCTTATTTTTCCAAGAAAAAAGTAATGAAATAAAGGTAAAGAGTAATGGATTTATTTGGGTTAGGGATAGCTATTTTTTATTTTTTCATTATTAGCAAAAGTTATGAATGGATTTGTAAAATAACTAGAAAAGAACAAATTATTTTTTTATGCTACACATGTATATCAGTTTTGATAATTGAAGAAGTTATCAGTCTAGCATATGTAGATGGTTTTGCTCTGTCTAAATTTTTATTTCCTTTAGTTGTGTATGGTTATTTAAGAAAATTAAAGAAGTATGATAAATACAAAGGAATTTTTATCAGTTTACTATTATCTTTAATATATCACAGTACCCATACTTTTATATCTGTAATCTTATCTTCTATAACAGGTGATGACTTTGTATTACACTATAAAGGTATATTCTTTCTAGTAGTATTGTTGTTGACTTATTTTGCTATTCTAATAATAATTCGTTATTTTTATCTAGAAATTAAATATTTTGATAAAGATTATCTCTATCCTTTTTTTAAAAAAGTGATAGTAGCATTTGTTTTTTTGCATACTTTATCCTTTGTTTCAGATATAGTGAGTACGGTTCGTCACTTAAATAGTTTTGGAAGTATTTTATCAACTATTGTTTTTATCTGCTTGTTATTGATTTTCTTTGCAATGAATTCTCACAAGGTTCAAGTTGAAAAAGAGATTGCCCTAAAGCAGAAGAAATTTGAACAAAAGCATTTACAGACTTATACTGATGAAATTGTCAAGTTGTATAATGAAATTCGAGGTTTTCGTCATGACTATGCAGGTATGCTTGTCAGCATGCAAATGGCAATTGACAGTGAAGATTTACAGGAAATTGACAGAGTTTATAATGAAGTATTAGTAAAAGCGAATCAAAAACTGCGTTCAGAAAAATATACTTACTTTGATTTGAACAATTTAGAAGATTCAGCTTTACGGAGTTTGATTGCCCAATCCATTGTTTATGCACGAAATAATGATGTAGAATTTACATTGGAAGTAAAGGATGTTATTACTAGATTGTCAATGGATTTACTTGATCTTGTTCGCATCATGAGTATTCTCTTAAACAATGCTGTTGAAGGGGCCGCGGATAGTTACTTGAAACAAATGGAAGTTGCAGTCATTAAAATGGATTTTGAAACAGTTATAGTCATCCAGAATTCATGTAAAATCACTATGACACCTTCAGAAGACCTATTTGCCTTAGGTTTCTCTACCAAGGGAAGAAATAGAGGTCTAGGACTTAATAATGTCAAAGAGATTTTAGATAAGTATGACAACATTATTTTAGAAACAGAGATGGAAGACAACACATTTAGACAAATTATTAGATTTAAGAGGGAATTTGAATGAAAGTACTAATTTTAGAAGATGTTATTGAGCATCAAGTAAGACTAGAGAGAATATTGAATGAAATCTCTGAGGAATCAAATATTCCTATTTCTTACAAGACAACAGGAAAAGTTCGTGAGTTTAAGGAATATATCGAAAATGATGAGGTAAACCAACTTTATTTCTTAGATATCGATATTCATGGAATTGAGAAAAAGGGTTTTGAAGTGGCACAGTTTATCCGTCATCACAATCCCTATGCTATTATTGTTTTTATTACTAGTCGATCTGAATTTGCTACCTTAACTTACAAATATCAGGTATCAGCCCTAGATTTTGTTGATAAAGACATCAATGATGAATTGTTCAAAAAACGTATCGAGCAGAGTATTTTTTACACTAAGA
>CALHBZ010000334.1 GCA_937930605.1 Streptococcus oralis | reverse complement strand
AAAAGATGAATATTGAACTCCTAGGAAATGGCGATGCCCACGCTCACTGGCACCTATTTCCAAGGCGGTCAGGTGATATGAAAGGTCACGGACTTAATGGCCGTGGCCCAGTCTGGTGGGTGCCCTGGGAAGAAATGGCAGCAGAAGATTGCCAAGTACAATCCCCAGAGCTGGAAGAGATGATTAAAGCCTTATCCCAAGAATTGGAGAAGCATTTAGCCTAAGAGAAAGGAAGAAAGAAGTGAAAAAAAGATATGTCATTTTATCGGGTTTACTAGCATTGACCCTTGCAGCTTGTTCTCAAGAAAAACCTAAAAATGAAGAAAATACTCAAAAAACAGAACAAACTAGTCAACCTGAAGGAACTGTAGGGAGCAAATCTCAATCTTCTAGTCAGAAAAAGGCACAAGTTGTTAATAAGGGAGACTACTATAGTATTCAAGGGAAATACGATGAAATCGTCGTAGCTAATAAGCACTATCCTTTGTCAAAAGACTATAACCCAGGAGAAAATCCAACAGCAAAAGCGGAGTTACTCAAGCTAATCGCAGCCATGCAAGCAGCTGGCTATCCGATTAGCGATCACTACAGTGGCTTTAGAAGTTATGAAACTCAAACCAAACTTTATCAAGACTATGTCAATCAAGATGGCAAAGAAGCAGCAGATCGCTACTCAGCTCGCCCAGGTTATAGTGAACACCAGACAGGTCTAGCTTTTGATTTGATTGGGACTAACGGAGAATTAGTTACAGAGGAGAAGGCGGCTCAGTGGCTCTTGGATCATGCAGCTGACTATGGCTTTGTTGTTCGCTATCTCAAAGGCAAGGAAAAAGAGACTGGCTACATGGCAGAAGAATGGCATCTTCGTTATGTCGGAAAAGAAGCCAAAGAAATTGCTGCAAGTGGTCTCAGTTTGGAAGAGTACTATGGCTTTGAAGGCGGAGATTACGTCGATTAAAAATGAAAGTTTTCTCTTGCATTTTTGGATAAATAGTGTATAATGGAAAGGTATGTGTAAAGCATACTTGTGGGAGGTAAAAATCTCTAGTTACCGCCAAAACCACAAAGGAGGATTTAAAAATGGCTAAAAAAGTCGAAAAACT
>CALHBZ010000333.1 GCA_937930605.1 Streptococcus oralis | reverse complement strand
CAACATGTTCATGATAATGGAAATCCCTAGCCTTATCCATGAAATTTTCGATTGTGACATGAATGTTATCCAAAATCTCAAAGAAACGTGAAACTGCTAGATCAGACTCCCCAAGCTCAAATCGAGATAACTGGGAGGTTGAACAGGACTCACCTGCCGCCTCCTTTAAAGAATAGTTTCTACTTGTTCGAAATTCACGAAATACTTTTCCAAGATGTTCCATATTTACACCTGCTCTGATAATTCTTCCCACTCAAGCATAGCTTCTTCCTGACGATAGCTAATCTTGTCAAGTTCAGCCTGCAACTCCATGAGTTTTTCTGCATCGTTGGTTTCCAACATTTGTTCAGAGATAGCTTGACTTTGGGTTTCTAATTCTTCGATTTCAGCCTCCAAGTTCTCAATTTGACGCATGAGCTTGCGGGCTTCTTTCTGACTTTCTTTCTGAGCTTGATAGTCATTAACTGGACTTGCTTCTTTTGTTTGATTGCTAGTTGGAGCTTCCTCTGTCTGACTCGCTTCTACTTCTGCCTTCTTCTCAACATAGTAGTCATAGTCTCCTAGATAGAGGGTCGAACCATTTTCGGACAATTCCAAAACATGAGTTGCCACACGATTGATAAAGTAACGGTCGTGGCTGACAAATAGAAGGGTTCCGTCAAAGTCTATCAAGGCATTTTCTAGCACTTCCTTACTGTCAATATCCAAGTGGTTGGTTGGCTCATCAAGTATCAGGAAGTTGTTGTTTTCCATAGACAGTTTAGCAAGTAACAAACGAGCGCGTTCACCACCAGACAGCATTCCAACTGATTTCTTAACATCATCACCAGAGAAGAGGAAGGCACCAAGGCGGTTACGGATTTCAACTTCTGGTGTCAATTTAAAATCATTCCAGAGTTCATCCAGAACACTATTACTAGGTGTTAACTTGCTTTGAGTTTGATCGTAGTAACCAACCTCAACATTGGCACCAAAACGCTTCTCTCCTTTGATAAAAGGAATCTGACCCACGATAGATTTGATAAAGGTTGATTTGCCAATACCATTTGGACCAACAATCGCAACAGCATTCATCTTACGGACGTCCAGATTGATTGGCTCTGAAAGTATTTCCCCATCATAGCCAATGGCTGCGTTTTCAACTGTCAGGACAAGATTACCCGACGTCTTCTCAGACTGAAAGGTCATATTAGCTGATTTCTTTCCAGCTTCCGGCTTGTCCAAACGCTCCATTTTTTCCAGTTGCTTACGACGAGATTGGGCACGTTTGGTTGTCGAAGCTCGTACTAGATTGCGATTGACAAAGTCTTCCAGAGCTGCAATTTCCTTCTGTTGCTTTTCATAGTTTTTGGCTTCCGTTGCTAGCTTTTGTTCTTTCAGCTCAACAAAATGAGAGTAATTCCCCACATAACGATCCAAGGAATGTTTGGTCAAATCGAGCGTGATTGTTGCAACCTTATCCAAGAAATAGCGGTCGTGGCTGACAATAATGAGAGCACCGCTATAGTTTACCAAGTAATTCTCCAACCAGGCTATCGTTTCAATATCCAAATGGTTGGTAGGTTCATCTAAGACCAAGAGATTGGGCTTTTCAAGGAGCATTTTTGCCAGTGCCAGACGAGTGTTTTGACCACCTGAAAGTTCAGCAATTTTCATCTGCCACATAGTCTCATCAAACTTGAAACCATTTAAAATCGCTCGAATGTCTGCTTCGTAGGTAAAGCCACCTGCCTGACGAAAATTCTCAGACAAACGGTCATAATCTGCCATCAGTTTATCCAAATATTCACCAGATTTTTCACCCATTTCCAATTCCATCTGACGCAATTGTTTCTCTGTCCGACGCAGGTCATCAAAAACATAGAGCATTTCATCATAAATGGTATTCTCAGACTCAAAACGGCTATCTTGTGCTAGGTAAGAGAGAGAAATATCTTTTTTCTTATTGATTTCTCCACTAGTTGGCTCCTCTTCTCCAACCAAAATCTTTAAAAGGGTGGACTTACCAGCACCATTTTTCCCAACTAGAGCAATGCGGTCTCGTTCATCAACTTGCAGATTGATATTATCAAAAAGAACCTCTCCTGCAAAAGAACGTTCAATTTTATTGGCTTGTAAAATAATCATACATCTATTTTACTATCTTTTTCACTTTTGCACAATTGCAAGAAAAAAGTTCGAGTCATAAACTCGAACCTTTCATCTTAGTATCCAATGCCTCCACGGAATGTGCGAGCCATATCTTTCAATTCATAGTTTTTAGAAGAGGTATCGATGGTCCATTTCCCATCTTTCTTAGTCATTTTAATTTCATAACCCTCTTTTTTCATGTTATCACTAGTATCTAGAGGAGTTGAATCAAATTGACTCGGTGCATTTTCTAAAATGTATTTTTCACCAGCTTTCATAGCTTCTGAGTAGTTGCTATATTTACCTTTGTTTTCTTCGTAGAATTTACGGCTTAATTCATAAACATTCAAGTTATCTAAGTCAATTGTTTCTGGTCTTACATAGATAACAGCATAGTCTGGTAAGTAGGCTTTCACTTTGTAATCAATTTTTGCTCGTTTTGCATTAGCTTTGATATAAGCTTCTGCGAATGTTCGAAGTTCTGCATCAGAAGGTTTATAGTTATGGAAACCTTTTCCGAATGACTCTGTAAATTTCTTGATGAACTCTTCTCTGTCAGCCTTCACATCGTTTGTGAATTCAGCATCGCTATCAGAAGATTTTTTATCATCTGCAAGGGATACGACTTGAGCCTTGTTATCAGATGTGCTTAAGTTCGTTCCACCACCTGAGCTTTCTCCATTAAGGTAAACTGCATCGACGTATTTTTTCATTACATCTTTAGCTTCATCAATATGATCTTCGTACTTACTTGGATCAACTTTGATAGCTACGTCATTATTTTTCTTAGAGTTTTCTTTAATATCTTCGTAGAAGCTAGGGGCAAAATGAAGCTCATATTTAGCATCTTTGTCTACTTCATAAACAACATAACCAGCAACGCTCTTTCCTTTAGAAAGTTTGTCTCCATATGACATAAACTTAGTTTTACTATCGCTCTCATAGATTTGGATTGGTTCTACTTTTTCATCTTTTTCATTATAAAGGGTAATATCGCGACTAGTGAAACTAAACTGTTTATCACGATTGTTTTTGATTTCTACTTGAAGAGCAAGGTATTTTGAAGATGAATCCTCATCTTTAGGCAAAACATACATACCATCTTTTATGGATACTTCAAAGTTAGAGTTTGACGCAGTACCATTGTCACTTGCTTTTTTTGTTGATCCACAAGCAACAAGTGCTAAAGCTGATACCAGCAAAGCAGAATGCTTAAGAATTTTTTTCATAATAGAATATCTCCTTTTATTATTTATTATATTCTACCATAGAGATAGTAAAATTCAAAACAGAAACCGAACACTTTAAAAAAAATCTTAAAATTATAGAATTTTAGCTTAAATTTTTTCAAAAATTATTTGATGTATGCAAGTATCCTCTAGGAAAATCAGTAGAAAGTCACATTTATTCTTTGAAAATTTTTCTAAATATTCTTCTAAACTTATTAGGAATTCAATTTGAAACCGATTAGTTTTAAACTGTTGTTTATTCTTTTTTAAGTAGATCAAAAATGCTCGATTCGAATAATAGCGCCTATGCTAACGTTTTACTAAAATCCTAAATCATGGTATAATGAGACCGATTAAAACAATTTACAATAAAGGAGACGCTCAATGACTTACCAAGAAAATTATCAAAAATGGCTTGATTTTGCTGATTTACCAGACTATCTTCGTCAAGACTTAAACA
>CALHBZ010000332.1 GCA_937930605.1 Streptococcus oralis | reverse complement strand
CAAGATGGGGCATGTGACTTTGTTTAGTGATGTGCCAGATGAGGTTGAGGAGTTTTGGGAAGGGATTGATTTTTAGGATGATAGAAGAATTTGATGATGTATTTGAAGATGATATTACTACTCTAACATTTACTTATGCGGATGATGTAGTCATTCCAGAAATTCCAGATGCAGAAGGGATTCATATTGTAGAGAGAACAAATAATCAACTAATAATAGAGCATACGCGCGATGATGATGAGGTCTATGATTATATAAAGAGTTTTGGATTAACGAGCCGTCCTATAAAACTTTCGATTGAATTTTTTGCTTACGAAGATCCTGAGGAAGAAGAAAATTTTTAGAATTTAATTGAGAAAATCTATGATTCAAATCATCGTCAATGCATTTGTTGAAAAGGATAAGACCGGAGCAGTCGTCGAAGTTTTGTATGCTAGTAGTGATCACGAAAAGGTGAAAGCTAAGTATGAAGAGCTAGTTGGGCAATACCCTGAAAACTATCTAGCCATCTATGATGTTCCGTTAGATACGGATTTGAATACACTAAATCATTACCCATCTGTGTGGATTGGGAAAGAGGAGTTTGAATAGGGGTTGATATGGAAAATTTTAATATCTTTGAATATGAACAAATGATTGGTGATTTAATTCACGATACTTTTTATGTAGGACTAACAAAAAGAGGTAAAATAAAAGGGATTAGGCAGTTCTCAGAAGTTATAGTTAGAAAAATATTAAATATTGGGAGTGATACTCATTTTACATTAGGAAAAGCTGAGCATATGGAACAATTTAAGAAACTTTCCGAAGATAGGAAAGTGTATTTGAAAGCTTCAATTGAGAAGATACGTCCATTGGGAAATGATGGAACACATACTCAACATACAGAGGAGTTTTCTGACGCTGAGCTGAATCAAGTAAAAGATGGCTTATTTGATTTATATGCTTATCTCTTTATTGATTACTTTTTGAAGTATCCTATTGAATTGTTATCACCTCAAGGAGTTTTATATGATTTTTCATTATTGCCACCAATTATACGTTTTAAAACGCTTAAATATTTTTATGATAAAGATGCGAATTTACAAATTGCTAATCGGTATTGTCTTTCCATTATAAAGACATATGGGAAAAAACAAGCTCTTGAGTGGTTGAAGTTAGAGAAGTCTAAATTATTATCCATTCCGTACCCTACAAATGAAGAAATTAGGGAATATTATATGGAGACAGGATTAAAGGTTTCGCCAAACAAAATTTTAGTTAATCTACAGTTAGGAAATTATAATAATGTTTATGATTTATTAATTGATAAAATTGAGGATGATAGAACTTCAATGAATGAATCAGGGAAAATGTATTCACAATTTGAAGAGGCCAAGAAGCATTATATTAAAAATAGAAGTAAGAATTCAAATAAGGAATTAAATGATTTACACGAAATCATGGATTTTGTATATTTAGGCCGAAAAGAAAACAACTCTTACTAGATACGAAACGGAGTGTAAGTTATGGTTGAGCGAGCGTATAGTTTAGAAGTGAAAAAAACTATTAGTGCCTTTGAGGCGCAAAAGTATTCCCTTGAAGGAAGATTAAATTCTGAAAAAAATTTTAGGTGCATTGATCAAGATTGCCAAATTCCTTTAACATGTACAAACTGGAAAAAGAAAGATGGGAAAAGGTTTTATTTTAAACCATCTCACAACGACGAACTACATGTTGAAGGTTGTACTTGCATATCGCCACAAGAAGTTAAGGACCAGGTGAGCAAGGAGTTTATAGGAGCTAAAGGAACGGTTTCAGATGGTGGAATAATATCTGTTAAGAAGTCATTGAGTAAAGCGAGAGTAACTGGAGATACAGTTGTTGGTTCACTTGATATTGCTGAGCAGTCAAGAAATTCATCTAGAACAAATATTTCTAGTAATCAACTACAGGATAGACAATTTTATTCAGTAGCTACGTTTGTGGAACTTTATGAAAATCCACAAATTGATAATAATGTAAGAAATATTAGAATAGAAGGCGAGTTGATTTCCCTTAATGAGTATTTTGTGGATACTACAGGACACATTGTAGAAGATAGACAGAGAATATTTTATGGTCTAGCATGGGTTTCTATTGCAGATTTCAATTCTGATATGCTTCAAATAGAATTTATAGGCTCCGATTATCCGAAGGTATTCTCAAATATAGAGAGAATTAAAGAACGCTCTAACACGAAAAATATTGCTGATTTAATAGATAAAGAACCTGAGTATATTTATTTTAGAGGAAAGCTAAACAGCAAAACTAAAAAATTTGAATCATTTAACGATAAGTTCTATAAAGACTTATATACACCAAAAGACTAAGGAGAAGAAAATGATCAACCGTTACTCTCGCCCTGAAATGGCGAATATTTGGAGTGAAGAAAATAAATACCGTGCTTGGCTTGAGGTGGAAATCTTGGCTGACGAGGCATGGGCTGAGTTGGGGGAAATCCCTAAGGAAGATGTGGCTTTGATTCGCGAGAAGGCGGACTTTGACATCGACCGTATTTTGGAGATTGAGCAAGAGACTCGTCACGATGTGGTGGCTTTCACGCGTGCGGTTTCTGAGACGCTTGGCGAAGAGCGCAAGTGGGTTCACTATGGGTTGACTTCTACCGACGTGGTGGATACGGCCTACGGTTACCTCTACAAACAAGCCAACGACATCATCCGTAAGGACCTTGAAAACTTCCTCAACATCATCGCTGACAAAGCGAAAGAACACAAGTTTACTATCATGATGGGACGTACCCACGGTGTGCACGCTGAGCCTACCACTTTTGGTCTTAAATTGGCAACTTGGTACAGCGAAATGAAACGTAACATTGAGCGTTTCGAGCATGCAGCTGCTGGTGTGGAAGCTGGTAAGATTTCTGGTGCGGTTGGTAACTTTGCCAACATTCCACTATTTGTAGAGCAATATGTCTGCGACAAGCTTGGTATCCGTGCTCAAGAAATCTCTACACAGGTCCTTCCTCGTGACCTTCATGCTGAGTACTTTGCAGTTCTTGCCAGCATCGCAACTTCCATCGAGCGTATGGCGACTGAAATCCGTGGTCTTCAAAAATCTGAACAACGTGAAGTGGAAGAGTTCTTTGCTAAAGGTCAAAAAGGGTCTTCAGCAATGCCTCACAAACGCAACCCTATCGGTTCTGAAAACATGACAGGTCTTGCGCGTGTTATCCGTGGTCACATGGTGACAGCTTATGAAAATGTGGCTCTCTGGCACGAACGTGACATCTCTCACTCATCAGCTGAGCGCATCATTACACCAGATACGACCATTTTGATTGACTACATGCTCAACCGTTTTGGAAATATTGTCAAGAACTTGACGGTCTTCCCAGAAAACATGATCCGTAACATGAACTCAACTTTTGGTCTAATCTTTAGCCAACGTGCCATGTTGACCTTGATTGAAAAAGGTATGACGCGTGAGCAAGCTTACGACCTTGTTCAACCGAAAACAGCTCAATCATGGGATAATCAAGTAGACTTCAAACCACTTCTCGAGGCAGATCCAGAGGTAACCTCACGTCTGACTCAAGAAGAAATCGATGAAATCTTCAACCCTGCATACTACACCAAACGAGTGAATGATATCTTTGAACGTATCGGACTGGGTGACTAATCACAACAAAAAAAGCGAGATTCAATCTCGCTTTTTTCTATTCTTGTCGAAGAGGATTAATCTTCTTTTTTCTTAGTGAGTCCGTAGGCTGCTAGTGTCGCCATGAGTCCTACTGCGACCAAGCCTGCAGAGTCTTGACTTCCTGTTGCAGGGA
>CALHBZ010000331.1 GCA_937930605.1 Streptococcus oralis | reverse complement strand
GTTCCACCTTCATGGGTATGAATATTGTTGGCGAAACTCATGACGTTTTCGTGGTAACCAGTTGTGTACTGCATGGCTACTTCAACTGTGATATCATCCATCTCACCATCTGTGTAGATTGGCGTATCAAAGATAACATCCTTGTTCTCATTGATATATTCAACGTAGCTAGCAATCCCACCTTCATAGTGATAATGTTTGGTTTGTTCGAGACCTTCACGCTTATCTGTGATTGAAATTCGAAGTCCTCGGTTCAAAAAGGCTAATTCTTGAATACGTTTGTTTAATTTGTCAAAATCAAAGGTCGTTGTTTCTGTAAAAATCTCTGGATCCGGTGTGAAGTGAACTGTTGTTCCGGTTCTATCCGTATCCCCAATCACCTCAAGATCAGCAACAACATGACCACGACGGTATTCTTGGTAATGAATCTTACCGTTTTTGTGAACATGAACGTCTAGTTGCGTTGAAAGAGCGTTTACTACTGATGAACCCACACCGTGAAGACCACCTGATACCTTATATCCGCCACCGCCAAATTTTCCTCCAGCGTGAAGAACCGTAAAGACTGTCTCAACAGCAGGACGTCCCGTCTTTTCCTGAATGTCAACAGGAATTCCACGACCGTCATCCACAACCGTGATGGAATTATCTGGCTCTATAAAAACTTGGATATGACTGGCAAATCCAGCCAAGGCTTCGTCAATAGAGTTATCAACAATTTCCCAGACTAGATGGTGAAGACCTTCTTTTGAAGTCGACCCAATATACATACCTGGGCGCATACGAACGGCTTCAAGCCCTTCTAAAACTTGAATTTGACTGGCATCATAATCCTGTGCCTGTTGGTTTTTGATTTCTTCTGTCATTTTTTTCCTTTTTCTTACATGTCTATTGCTCGTCTCAATGTTGCAACATTGTCAAAAAGATAGGCATCTAAGCCTGCAGCTTTACCTGCTTCTACATCAATCTTTCTATCTCCGATGACCAAACCGGATGTAATATGATATTTATCACGTAAATATATCATGGACTCAGGATCTGGTTTTCGTTTGAAACCGGAACTGGCAGTCACTACTTCTGTGAAGTAGTTCGCTATCTGGGTCTTAGAAAGAAGTTCCAGAACTTGGTCGTTTCGATGAGAAACCAAGAAATGGCGACCACCCTTGTCAGAGATATCTTTGAGTAACTCTGGAATTCCCTCAAACAAAACTGGATGCTTTAGCTCACGTGCTTCATTTTCTTTGTAGTTCTCTAAAAAAACCTCGATATCTGGGGCAAATCTCTCAATGGCAAAAGCTGTAGAAACCTTCAAGGCTTCGTATACACGGTCGTGTTCTTGCTCTATTCCATATTGGGCTAAGGTTTCTACAAAAGCTGCTGTAGAAGTTTCATAATTATCCAATAGGGTGCCACCTAAATCCCATATGTAGTCGTGATATTTCATACCCTTCATTATACCATTTTTTTATGAAAAAAGCGATGATTTCCTAGATTTTTCCAAGTAAAAAACGAGAGTCTGCCTCTCGTTTTACTGCTGATTTCTAAAGACATCTCGATAGAGCATGCCGACTCGTAAACTTTCAGCATCTCCTCCCAACTGCTCCACCAATTCATAGGCAAAGGCTAGGGCGGTTGACGGCCCTCGGCTAGTTGTTAGATTGCCATCCACAACCACTGTTTCCTTTTGGTAAATCCCGTCAGTAATTTGCTCCTGAACACCGTCATAACAGGTAAAGCGCTTGTCTTTTAAAACACCTGCTTGGTGGAGGGCGATTGGGGCTGCGCAGATAGCCGAAATCTTCTTTCCCTCTTGGTTAAAGGCTTGAATCTCAGAAATGAGGGCTTGATTATCCCGTAGATTTGCTGATCCAGGCATACCACCTGGAAGAACTACTAAATCATAGTCGGATAAATCACCATCAAAGACACGATCGGCTTTCACCTGAATGTCATGTGAACCTGTCACTTGCTCCTCAAACCCTACCATATCACAGGAAATGTTTGCTCGACGCAAGACATCAACTACTGTCAAGGCTTCGATTTCTTCAAAACCCTGAGCTAAGACAACTGCTACTTTTGCCATAGTGGCCTCCTTATTTGATTTGTTTTAAGACGACTTTCTTTCGTTTGAAAGGAACTTTTCCACTTTTCTCTTCGGCTAGATTGGTCTGGTAACTCATGGACAAGAGGAGACCGACTCCGATGAGGTTACTTATAATTGCGGAGCCCCCTTGAGAAATGAATGGCAGAGGAATCCCTGTCAAAGGAAGTAGGCCTGTTACGGCACCGATATTTTCAAAGATATGGAAGAGCAACATCATGATGAAACCAGTCGAAATATAGGTATAGAACTGGTTATTTGATCTAAGCGTAATCTTCAACATACGATAGATAAGAAGTAAGTACAAGGCAACGACAAAGACTGAACCAATGAAGCCAAAATCTTCAGCAATCACTGTGAAAATCATATCACTTTCACGTACTGGAATGAGGAGATTGGACACATTGAAACCTTGTCCAAACAAGCCACCACTTCCAATAGCAATTTGTCCTTGAGCCTGTTGGTAAGTTGTTGTTTGTGCGAAGTCAAAGGGATTGAGCCAAGCCAAAATACGGTTAATCTGGTAGGTTGGCATTCCAATCTGATGCAAGAAGGCACGTCCGTCCTTGCTTATAAAGATGGCCATGAAGCCTGCTACTGCAGTCACTCCTGTCGCAAAAACTGGAATGATAATCTTCCACGAAACACCTGAAAGGAGAACCATACCTGAAAAAATAGCTACAAAGACCAAGGCAGTCCCTAAGTCACTTTGTAAGGCTAAGAGGAGCAAGACTGGGATGGTAAAGGCAATCATCCAACCAATCAATAGGAAATCCAACGGAATAGTCCGTCGCCATTCCTTGTGTTTTTGAGTGAATTGTACAATGACTCGAGCCAACATCAAGATATAGGAAATCTTCATGAACTCAGACGGTTGAAAGAGTGTCGTTCCCCCAATCGACACCCAGTTTTTGGCACCTGTAGACGCTACAAGATTGGGATTGTAAAAAACAAGGGGGAGAACCATCAAGGCCAAACCTAAGCCATAAAGATAGGGAGTCACCTTCCATAAAAACTCGGTATTGAATAACATAACGACAAACCCAATGACAAGCCCCAAAGCAATCCAAGCGATTTGCTGACCTAGAATTGGAAGTACATTATTGGGATAGTCATGGCTAACTGCTATATAAATAGCTACTACTCCAATAACCAGTAGACAAAATACTGGCAGAAGGAGGCTATAGTCGACTCGAGAGTCGAAAGAACGTTTCATATTTTTTACCTTTTCTCTTTCTTGGATTTTTCTTTCATTTTATCGCGACGAGATTGGAGAAAATCTGCTACTGCAGATTCTAACTGACTTCTAGCAAGGACCCGAACCGTTCTTTCTTTTGACAAGGTTTGAGCGATTTGTTTGCCATAGCGCTTGCTGATGACACGACTGTCTAAGATTACAGCAACCGAACCTTGGTCAGACCGTCTAACAGTACGACCAAGGGCTTGTTTTAGCCGAATAATAGCCATCGGCAACTGATAATCATAAAAAGGATTTTTCCCTTCTCGACGTAGTTCTTGGTTTAATTTTTTTGTTAAAGGTTCTTGTGGATTTTGGAAAGGCAATCTCGGAATCACTTGAATCACGCAAGGATGGGTTGAAAAATCAACTCCTTCCCAGAAACTACCTGTTCCAAGCAAGATCTGGCGTTCACCTTTTTCAAAACGTTTTTTCAGTTGACTTGGTTCCCCATTTTTATACTGAGCGAGATGAGGTTGGTCTAGCAGGTCCGAAACTGCCAGCAACATTTCTTTTGAGGTAAACAAGACCAATAAGGGTTCTTGAAAGGCTTGTAACCTTCGGATAACAGAAGCCACTTCACTGGCATAGTCAAAAGACGAAACTTCTGTCACGAGAGGAAAGTCATTGATTAGAAAAACTTCTTGTTGCTCCTGCTTTGCTACATCAAGCCTAACAAGTGGAGCATCTGGAAATCCCAGTAAATCTGCTAGGGAAACCCGATTGCTGATTTCAAGAGTGGCCGATACTCCTAGGAGCCTACAATCTTCTGGCAATAAATCTGCTAGTATAAAGCGGCCTTTTTTGCTTGAACAAATCAAGACATCCTTGCTCGATTTCTCTGCTGTAGCCAGCCAAAATTCACGGTCCGAGATGAAAAAGTTTGCAATCTCTCTATACTCTGGGAGAGCTAGCTCCGAAAAATGTTGGTGCAACTGTTCGAGAGAATCCAACCACTTTCCATTCTTAAGTCCTGACTGATACTGCTCCATCAAGTAACGACATTCAAAACCTATACTCTCAAGCAAACGTTTCTGAATCAGATCTTCCTCTGTCTCTAAGGACTTTTCAATTTGAGTTACAAGATCCTCAAGGCGATAAGATTGCTGGGCTAGATTTTCAAGGGCTAGCAGCATTTTTTGAGCTTCATCCAAGATCACCAAACGGTTGTCGACAAACTCTGGATTGTCTTCCAAACGAGTGACCAGATAGGCATGATTAGTCAAGAGGACGCGACTGGTCTTGGCCTTGTCCTGCCCTCGTTTCCAAAAATCCTCTGTAGCAAATAAACTTTTCTTTGAAAGCTTGCCGTCGTGGACTAGTTCAGGCAGAAAGTGCTGATAGCGATAAAGTTGTCCGATTTCGTCCAAGTCACCAGTCGATGTCTCCGCTAGCCAGATGAGCAGTTGCATTTTAAAGCGTGTGAAAAGGCGATTGGACTCAGATCGATGGAGAACTCTGTGAAAGGCATCCAGTTTTAAATAATTTTGAGGACCCTTGAGACTATGAATCTCCAGATGGAAAACCTCTTTTAAACGATGACCTTCTTCCTGCATGATCTGATTTTGAAGAATTTTGGTCGGAACACTTACTAAAATCCCTGCATCACTCTCCGAGTTCAAAGCTGGGAGAAGATAGCCGTATGTCTTACCCAGTCCTGTTTGAGCTTGGATGAAGGAAGTCTGGTGTTCTTCCAATAAGTGCTCAACCTTCTCCGCAAATTTCAACTGTTGCGGACGCTCCTCCAGCCCCAATAAAGAAATATTTTTAGCAAAATCTTTGGATAATTTGCGTGGGATCAAGGCTTGACTTTCCTTTCTCAGGAAAAGCCCATGTAGTTCTATCAATTCTGGCGAAGACAGGAGAGATTGTTGCTGGTAAACCTCCTCAATCACCAGATAACTTTCATAGAGAAGGTTGTCCGCAAGTTCTAACAAGCTTTCTAAGAGCCCTTTTGGTAACTCAAAAAGTTTTTGACGCATGTAAAGCAAGAGTTCAGCTGTTGCCTGAGCATCTGACAGGGCAGTATGGGCCTGTTCCAGTTCAATTCCCAACTCTTGACAAAGGATACCTAGATTGTACTTTTCAAACTGAGGATATAGAACTTGGGCTAGCTCAACCGTATCCACACGAGGTGTACGCAATTCATATCCTTCAAAAAAAAGAAATTCCGCAAGGAGGTTGGCATCAAATTGTACATTGTGCGCAACAAAAACACCGTCCTTAACCAATTCAAAAATTTTTCCAGCCACCTGAGAAAACTCTGGTGCCGCAGCCAAACGCTGATCGGTCAGACCTGTTAATTCTTTGATATGAGAATCCAAGGGTTCATGGGGATTGACATCAGTCGCATACTGATCGACAATCTCGCCATTCTCAATCACCACAATACCTACTTGAATAATTTTTGCCTTGCTTCCGGTGCTTGTCGCCTCTAAATCAACGACCACATACCGATCATTTCTCGCATTCATCATTAAAAATTATATCAAAAAAAGCATGATTTGACACCCCTCAACTTTGATA
>CALHBZ010000330.1 GCA_937930605.1 Streptococcus oralis | reverse complement strand
AATAAAACACCCCAAAAGTTAGATTTTTTCTGTCTAACTTTTGGGGTGCAGTTCATTATCTAGGCTTTTTTGTTATCATTTTTTAAAGAGTAGAATACCTGTTTATCATTGAAATTATGGTCTGGATTTGATATGATAAGAATATGAGAAAAAATAGAGCGAAACGTGTCCATCACGATAAAAAGAAAAGTACTTTACTTGTTTTAGTAGGTATTTTAAGTCTTGCTATGATCTGCCTAGGTGGCGTGATTGGTCACAAGATTCTACAGAAACAATCCTATGAACAAAAAATTGAAACCTTAAAAAATGAAAAAGATCAACAGTTTAACGCAGGCAGTCAGAAAGACCATTTCCGAAAAGGTCAAGCTGAAGTGATTGTCTATTATCCTCTTCAAGGAGAGGAAGTCATTGCGCCTGTTAGGGAAAAAATCAACCAGGATATTAAAGAAAAGCTGGAAGATAAAGAAGATTTGGTCTTTTATTATACCGAGCAATTGGATCCTGTTTTAAAGGGAGTTCTTGCTCGTAATATTACTAAGCAAGTTTATGATTTGTCTGCAGCTAAGGTTGAAGAAAAAGAAAAGACTTCTTTGGGGAAAGTTTACTTGACAGAAGATGGTAAACTTTTTACTCTTAGTCAACTTTTCAAAGATGCTAGCAAAGCTAAGGAACTCCTGCTGAGTCAAATCAAATCAACTCTAGAAGATAAGAAACTTGACCAGACAAAAATTGATCAGGTTCTAAAAAACTTTACAGATCAAGATCTGGCATCATGGAGCTTTGATTATAAAGATAGTCAAATCATCCTTTATCCTGCCAATCCAGGAGAGACTCTGGAGGAAATTGCTCTGCCAATATCCAGTTTCTTTGATGTATTGGAGTCTTCTTATCTATTAGAAAAGGATGCTGAGCTCTACCAAGCTTACTTTGTACAAAAAAATAAAAAAGTTGTAGCCTTGACTTTTGATGATGGTCCAAATCCATCTACAACTACACAAGCTTTGGATACCTTGGCTAAGTACGGTGTAAAGGCAACCTTCTTTGTACTTGGCAAAAACATCGCAGGAAATGAGGATCTTCTGAAACGAATGAAATCAGAAGGACATGTTGTGGGAAACCATAGCTGGGATCATCCAGTTCTTTCAAAATTGACTCTTGAAGATGCTAAAAAGCAAATCACGGATACAGAAGATGCCTTGACCAAGGTTTTAGGATCGAGTTCTAAACTCATGCGTCCGCCTTATGGTGCCATTACTGATGATATCCGTAACAGTCTGGACTTGAGCTTTATCATGTGGAATGTGGATAGTTTGGACTGGAAGAGTAAGAATGAAACAGCTATTTTAACAGAGATTCAGCATCAAGTTCGTAATGGATCGATTGTTCTTATGCATGATATTCATGGCGCTACAGTTAATGCTCTTCCAAAGATTATAGAATATCTAAAAGAGCAAGGTTATACATTTGTGACTGTTCCGGAATTGCTGAATTCTCGATTGAAAGCTCACGAAATGTATTATGACCGTGATCAATAACTATCAAAATCTAAAGAGACATGCCTCTGTTAATCTGGCTTTGTTTCTTTAGATTTTCTTCACATGGAAAGGAAAAACGATGAAAGCTTACACACTTAATAATGGAGTTTCAATTCCAGTTTTAGGATTTGGAACCTGGAAAGCTGAAAATGGAGAAGTAGCCTATCAAGCTGTTTTAGAAGCTTTGAAGGCTGGTTACCGTCATATCGATACTGCAGCCATCTACAAAAATGAGGAGAGTGTTGGTCGCGCTATTCGAGATAGCGGTATTCCACGCCAAGAAATCTTTGTAACAACCAAACTCTGGAACACCAATCACAGCTATGAAGAAGCTCGCCAAGCTTTTGAGCAATCAATGGAAAAACTAGACTTGGACTATCTAGATTTGTACCTTATCCATTGGCCAAATCCAAAACCACTAAGAGAAAATGACGCATGGGAAACTCGCAATGCTGAAGTCTGGAGAGCGATGGAGGACCTTTACCAAGAAGGCAAAATCCGTGCTATCGGAGTTAGTAATTTCCTTCCCAAGCATTTGGATGCTTTGCTAGAAACAGCAAGAATCATTCCAGCGGTCAATCAGGTGCGCTTGGCACCAGGAGTTTATCAAGAGGAAGTGGTTGACTACTGTAGAGAGAAAGGCATTCTCCTAGAGGCCTGGGGACCTTTTGGGCAAGGAGAGTTGTTTGATAAGAAAGAAGTCCAAGAAATTGCTGCTAAGTATGGGAAATCAGTGGCTCAAATCGCCTTGGCTTGGAGTTTGGCAGAAGGATTCTTACCTCTACCTAAGTCCGTGACTGCCTCTCGTATCCAGAGCAATCTTGACTGTTTTGGGATTGAACTCAGCAAAGAAGAGCGAGAAATCTTAAAGACTATCTCGGTGACTTCTGGTGCACCACGTGTGGATGAGATGGATTTTTAGAAAGTAAGAAAAAGAATTGTAAATTTCTTGCCTTTCTGATATAATATTCAACAGGAAAGAAAGTTTTATGGCGTTCTTCAAGCGAGCTTGGGATAGTGGGAGCCAAGTAGGACAAGGTAAGAAACTGGCACTTTCTGTCGTATTTTTAAAAACAATGAAGTAATAAATTAGGGTGGAACCGCGTTTCTGACGCCCCTAGTCGTAAGGCTTGGGTGTTGAAATTCGGTTTTTTTGAGTTTCGTCAAATACCCAAGAGGAAAGGAACATAATGATTAAAGGATCTTGTTTATGTAAAGCAGTCACCTACACTCTAGATGAAGAATTATCGGAAATAGTTTTTTGCCATTGCTCATTCTGTCGGAAAACAACTGCGTCGGCCTACACAGTTAATGCCAAAGTTAGCAGCAAAAACCTGGCATTGTATGGAAAAGAGAATTTGGTTACCTATAGTTCATCTCCAGGGAAACAACGTTATTATTGCCAGAACTGTCATAGTCAAATTTTCACTACTCAAGAAAATATACCAGAAGTTTGCGCTTTGAAATTAGGAACAATAGATGAATGCAATCAGAATTTACAAACTGTTCCCAAACGTCATATTTTTCAGGACCCAGCTTTTTCTTGGTTGCTTGATAAATAAACCTAAGAAGATAATATAAATTAAAGGAGTAAACAATGTCTAAAAAATTGACTTTCCACTACGTCAGTGGCAGAAACCTCCTTACAGTCGGACTGCCCTACGCTCAGCACTAGGGTGCTGAGCTAGACGCAGTACTAACTCGTCTTGCCTCGTATAATCGACGAGGCAGACT
>CALHBZ010000329.1 GCA_937930605.1 Streptococcus oralis | reverse complement strand
AAAATGGAGACATAGATACTGTCTCTCTAAATGTCTACGAGGCAAATCAAAGAGCCAAGCACCTCTATCAAAAAGAAGGATTTGAAGTCGTTCAAATGGTTGAAGAACCTATACGAAAATACGTTATGAAAAAGGGTAGATAGAAGACAAAGAAGATGGGGAAAACAGCTTTAAAATCATAAAAAACGCATAATATCAGGTGTTAAAAAACTTGATACTATGCGTTTTATTATAGAGGGATTTACTGGATTTTCTCTACAACTTGAGTTTATATCCAACTTCTCTTTCTACTAACGATTTTTCCAAGCTTGGTAACGGGTGTCGATTAAGAGTTGGGTTAGGCGTCCCATGGTTTCTCTTTCTTCGGGAGTGAGGGATTGAGCTTGGACAAAGAGATGGTGAATGTGTTCAATGACCTTGAAGGAAGAAAGATCGTTGATGGAGGAGATGCCTGCATCAAGAATGATTCCGAAAAAGAGGTCGAAGTAGAGTTGCAGTTCCGTATCAGGAACTGTCTCAACCCATTCCTTGAAAGTAGTATCGACTTGCTGGCTGTCACTATTGGTCTCATCCAGTTGGACAAAGTGTTTGTCTGCAACCTGCCAACTAAAGGTGTCGTGCTGGGCAATACCACCTAGGGCAGTGCTTCGAACGACGATTTTTTTATCAGGAATTTCTAGCATCATCCCGATGATAGACCCTTGTGGGACAAATACTTTTGTTCTTTCCATCATGTTTTGATAGCCTGGTGTTTCGGTCAGTTCCTTGTGAAGTCCAGGCGCATCAAAAGTATAGACAGAGACAATGTTTTTTTGTAAGAGTGGATCGAGTTGACTGGCAGCATAGACGGCTAGATTGCCCCCTTTTGAGTGCCCTGCCAGAATAAGCTTTTGGTTAGGATGTTGAGCCAAAAAGTCCTGTAAATACTGAAGGGCATGTTTTTGAGCTGGAATTTCCTTCATATAGGTCATATGGAAATCTTCTTTCCAACCAATAATACTATCATCCGTACCGCGAAAAACAAGCAAATAGGTATCGAGACTGATACGATAAGTCATAGCTGCAAACTGTTTTTGCAATTCAGGATCAATATCATTGATAAAGTTTGAGAGTTTGCAATTTTTAAATCGTTTGTGTTGAGAGAGTTGATCCAACAACTGGAGGCGGTTCTTATTGGTCAGCATAGTCGTTTCTCTAGGGATTTGAGGTGCTAGATCTATGAGACGCTTTGGTTCTTGGGCGACTACATCATCAAAAGGAAGATAGGTTAATTCAGTCAAAGCAAGAACATCTAACTCGTTCATTGGGAGGTCATAAAAGGAATCGTATGCTACATCATTCAAGTAGTCAAAAATATTGGCCATAAAAGCTCCTTTCTCTATGTTTATCCTACCACATTTATATAGAATTAGCTAGTAGGCTTGTGTAGTCTCCCTGAATAATGACCTAGTAGTTAGATATACAGAAGACAGATTGCTTTTATTTCAAACCTCTAAAGGAACTTACTTGGATATTTTTGTTATCAATGCCATTTTCCTTTAAAAAATTCTTCATCTCATTTACATCATCAGGCTGACCTGTGATGAGATAGCTGGCTTGATTGCCGTATTCTTCAATAGCACGTTTTAAAAATGCTTGACTTTGAGAAAAATCATCGCTAGTTTTATAAGAAAAACTCGATGTTTTTTGAGCCAGTTCCTTCATCTCATTATCGAAAATAGTAACTCCTTTGTCAAAATGGTTGAGAATAATTGGAGATTTACCAGCCCATTCTTTGATAAGGGGACGTAAAGCAGAAATGCCAACATCAGATGCAAAGCAAACTAGTGGCTGATTCGTATCTTTAACGGTTAAAGAGGAATCCAGCCAACTCATCTCAATCTCACTGCCAGCCGGTAAATGTGTCAAGGTTTCCTTAAAGTGGCTACCACTATTATGCGTTAAAATGAGGATTTCATCTTCATCAGGTGTGGAGGCAATGGTTAGCCATCGACTGGTCTGCTCACCCTTAGCTTCGTTTTTCCTAGAAGCGGACGACGTATCAGGGAGTGTAAACTTAGCATAAGCCCCCGCTTTCCAGGTTTGATGACTCGGCTTTGTGATATGAATTAAATACAAATCTCCGCTGGGGTTTTCGATGGATTTTATCGATAATGTCTGACTTCGTCCAAGATAGGCGATGGTACTCCAAGTTATAAGGGCTAGTAATCCAAGTGTTGATAGAATGATAATAAACATTTTTTTACCTCTTTTCATTTTTTATAACTCCTATTCTTAATTATTGAATGAACTAAAATTAAATTCATTCACAAATTTCCAAAAAATAAAGAAAACCATTTTCTTTATTTTAGAACTCCTTTTATGAAGTTGGTTGCAAGTATTTCGACAGTTTTGCCAATATCTGGAAAATCTTTTTCCGTGATATGCATATCCATGTAGTAAAATAGGTTATAAACTTGTAAAATCTCTTGAATCTTTTCTGGAGAATACCCTTCAGCCTGCATACGATTTGTAAAAGTTTTAACTAGAAATTGATGAAATGGATTTGCGACTTTGCCTTCTTCTGAGGAATAGTAGCTATGCAACTCATCTGCTATGGCAGGATTGTACCATTCTGCAAGGATTTTATTGGAAGAAACGAGTGCTCTGGACTGAGCAAAGAGTTGACTAATAAGATCAATCATATCAATTTCCCAATCCAGTTCTTCAATCATAGCTTGGCGAACACGGTTGTTTTCATCTATATAGATATCTAGAAAAATGGCTTCTTTACTCTCGTAATAGTTATAAAATGAGCCGACTGCTACACCAGCTTGCCTAGCAATTTCTGAAATTCCTGTCGCCTTGTAACCCTTTTTCGAAAAAACGTCATAAGCCGCTGTTTTTAAAGCTTGTTTTTTGTCCAATCTGACCTTACCTCCTTTAAGTATGTATGAATGAATGATTTATTTTGTTCATTCATATTCTAGCAAATCCTAGCTGGCTTGTCAATAAGAAGGATAAATGAATTAGTTTAAGGCAATTACATTTATAAACAGAAGAGTTACATAAGCTTACAGGGATTTACTTTGATGAGATTGTTAATTTTAAATCTATTCCTTAAGTAAAAGAAACACGGACTAAATGAGCACAAAAAGGAAAATATAGGATAAGGCTGGAACTATAGTTAAAAATAAGGTATGATATCAATGGGATTATTCTCTATTTAGCTTTCGCTTCCTAATCTGGATTTGAAAAATAGATAGCCAAATAGTTGAGATACTAATCCATGGATTTTTTTATTAAGATATTTGATATTTTGAACAAGAGTAAAGGAGGAGCGCATGCACAAGATTTTACTAGTAGAAGATGACCAAGTTATTCGGCAACAAGTTGGGAAATTGCTCTCTGAGTGGGGCTTTGAAGTCGTTTTGGTAGAAGACTTTATGGAAGTGCTGAGTTTATTTGTCCAGTCGGAGCCTCATCTGGTCCTCATGGATATTGGTCTGCCTCTTTTTAATGGTTATCACTGGTGCCAGGAGATTCGCAAGATTTCCAAGGTGCCTATCATGTTTCTGTCTTCGAGAGATCAGGCTATGGATATCGTCATGGCGATCAATATGGGAGCGGATGACTTTGTAACCAAGCCTTTTGACCAGCAGGTTCTTCTAGCCAAGGTTCAGGGCTTGTTGCGCCGTTCCTATGAGTTTGGGCGTGACGAGAGTTTACTGGAATATGCCGGTGTTATCCTCAATACAAAATCTATGGATTTACATTATCAAGGGCAAGTCTTGAATTTGACCAAGAATGAATTCCAGATTTTACGCGTTTTGTTTGAGCATGCAGGTAATATCGTAGCGCGTGACGACCTCATGCGAGAGCTTTGGAACAGTGACTTTTTCATTGATGATAATACCCTCTCTGTCAATGTGGCGCGTTTGCGCAAAAAGCTTGAGGAACAAGGATTAGCTGGCTTTATCGAAACCAAGAAAGGGATAGGATACGGACTGAAACATGCTTGATTGGAAACCATTTTTTCTAGCCTATCTGCGCTCTCGTAGTCGGATCTTTGTCTATATTTTTTCGTTGGGTTTTCTTGTCCTACTCTTTCAGTTTCTGTTTGCTAGTCTAGGATCTTATTTTCTTTACTTTTTCTTGCTCAGTAGTTTTTTGACCTTTTTATTTTTGGCTTGGGATATGTTTGCAGAAGCTCGGACTTACCGACAGGAAGTTCTCTATGCTGAGAGAGATCCCAAGTCTCCTCTGGAATGTGCGTTGGCAGAGAAACTTGAAGAGCGAGAGTCTGAATTGTATCAAAAGAAGTCGGAAGCCCAAAGCAAGCTGACGGATTTGCTTGATTACTATACCTTATGGGTTCACCAGATCAAGACCCCCATTGCGGCGAGTCGTCTCTTGGTAGCAGAAGTCTCTGATCGGGAGGTCAAACAGCAGCTGGAACAGGAAATTTTCAAGATTGACTCCTATACCAACCTGGTCTTACAGTACTTGCGTTTAGAGAGTTTTCATGATGACTTGGTATTTGAACAGGTCCAAGTGGAGGACTTGGTCAAGGAAATGGTTCGTAAGTACGCACTTTTCTTTATCCAGAAGGGACTAACAGTCAATCTACATGATCTTGACAAAACTATCGTGACCGATAAGAAGTGGCTGTTGGTCGTCATTGAACAAATCCTCTCAAACAGCCTCAAGTACACCAGGGAAGGCGGTTTGGAGATTTATATGGAAGGCCAGGAGCTCTGTATCAAGGATACGGGAATCGGGATAAAAAATAGCGATGTACTCCGAGTCTTTGAAAGGGGTTTTTCAGGCTACAATGGTCGCTTGACCCAGCAATCATCTGGACTTGGCCTCTATCTATCCAAGAAAATTTCTGAAGAACTCGGCCATAAGATTCGCATCGAGTCTGAGGTCGGGACAGGAACGACAGTAAGAATCAAGTTTGCCGATATGAATCTGAGAATTGAGTGAGCATAATAGATAAGAGCCCAGGATAAGACAACTGGGCTTTTTTATCTTTAACTGTGTATCCTAGTAAATTATTTGCTTGGGCGTTTCCGGTTAAAAAATAAAAATCAACCAGACTTTGTGAAAGGTCATCTACAAAATCAAGCTATTCTTTTAACATCAGACTATAATTATCTAGTCGTATTCAATCTTCAATCCTTCCTAAGAACTGGGTTCAACATCAAAATGCAGAAATTACTAGTGAACTCGCTGGTGGGATGGATGTGACTGTAAGCAAAGAGGGACAGTTGAAACTAGCTGATGATTATCCAGACTATCTTAATAAATCGATATTGCGTTTTGAAGATCAGGCTAGTCTTGTTTACGGCTCTATTCGAGCAAGTACCAGTGAGCAAATCAATGAGATTTTTGGTGAGTTCTTCTTTATCGGTCTCTTCCTATTTATTATTTTTATGGTTGGTGCAGTATTAATTATCCACTATAAACAAATCTCTGAGGGATATGAAGATTACGAACGCTTTATCATCTTGAAAAAGGTAGGTCCTGATCAAAAGCAGATCAAGCAAACCATTAACAAGCAAATCTTGACCGTTTTCTTTCTTCCTGTAATTTTTGCCTTCCTCCATTTGGCCTTTTCTTATCATATGCTTAGTTTGATTCTCAAGGTCATTGAAGTAGTTGATGCGACCATGATGTTAACGATAATCTTATCTATCTGTTAAATTGATAGATTTCTTCAGGAAAAACTGTAAAATTTTTGATATAATATCAATGATGGACTGATGGATATTTAAAAGATAATCTTCAATAGAATGACAGATGAGGATTAAAAATATGTAAGATTGGACAGAAGTCTCTCTACATCATCCATGCAGAAACAAGATTATATGAAATAAAAGGAGTAACCAATGACCGGAAACTATTCAACACGGGAATACCGTGAGAAATTATATGATGACCTTCATGTTCGATTAAGTAATATATTGATTTTAATGTGTTCGATTTTTATTGCCTCTATAGGCCTAAATATGAATTCAACAGCTGTCGTTATTGGAGCTATGCTGATTTCCCCTCTTATGACACCGATTGCTGGACTGGGGTTTGGTTTAGCTATTTTTGATACGCGTTTAATTGAGCAATCTCTAAAGGTTTTATTTACTCAAGTATTGGTCAGTTTGCTTGTATCGGCTCTGTATTTCTGGATTTCTCCCTTATCTTATGCAAGTAGCCAGTTGATTGCACGAACCTCTCCAACCATTTGGGATGTTCTCATTGCTATTGCGGGTGGGATAGCAGGTGTCATTGGTTCAAGGAAAAAAGAAGCAAACAATATCGTACCAGGAGTAGCCATCGCAACAGCTCTGATGCCACCTATCTGCACTGCAGGATATGGTTTAGCTAATGGAAATGTTCGATTTTTATTTGGGGCCCTTTATCTTTTCTTGATCAACTGTGGCTTTATCATGCTAATCAACATTGTTGGAACAAGAATTATGATGAAAAAATCTGCCTTAAGTTCATTTAATGAGCTAAACATTAAAATTAGAATTGGGTTGATATCCTTGATTGTATTATTGGTCCTTCCAGCCAGCTATTCAGCAGTCACTCTGACGATGAATGAAAAACGAAAACAAGAGATCAAACAGTTCGTAGGAAAAGAGTTCGCCAATTATACGGTCATTAATCAAGTTTACGAGTCAAGTAATAATGAATTGGTCTTGACTGTTGTTGGAGATCCGATTTCAGAAGAAGAATTAGAAACAATTCGCCAAAAACAAGCCTCTTACGGTATTGAATCTGTTCAATTGAAAGTCAAGCAATTCCATAATTCGGAAAAATTAGATAGTGAGACGATCAAGGAATTTTACGAAAACATTGACAAGTATATCGAACAAAAACTCTCTGAAAAAAATTTACAAAACGATCGCGCAAAAGAAAATGAAGCAGACAATGAAGCAGACAAGGATTGAGGATATTGACTTGTCTAATTCATGAGAGCAAATCTTGGGAAGAGATCTTATATTCAAAAGTTGGTGGATAGAAAGGGATGTTGATGAAGATTTCATTTGTGGTGGTTTGACCAATCACTACTAGCTCAGATTAAATAAAATATAAAAAGCAACAGCTGAAATAGTTGTTGCTTTTTCTGGCTCTGAAAAATGTTTCTCAGACTGTGATTGTTTTATTTCTCAACTCGTGATTTGTTTGCGATATCAGCAAGAATCAATTCTACAAAGTCATCAACTGAGACAGTTTGTGTTTCTTTTTGGCCGTAACGACGAACGTTGACTGTTCCGTCTTCCATTTCCTTATCCCCAACGATTAATTGGTAAGGGATTTTGCTGGTTTGAGAAGCGCGAATCTTGAACTGCATTTTTTCATTGCGCTCATCCACATCAGCACGGA
>CALHBZ010000328.1 GCA_937930605.1 Streptococcus oralis | reverse complement strand
GAGTTTTTTTCTTTCTGAAAAAATGGTATAATAGCAATCAAAACTAGAAAATAAAACGGAATTGGGAACAGATTTCTCTGTTCCTATTAGAGTGGTGACATATGAAAATTAGTAAAAGGCACCTATTGAACTATTCCATTTTGATTCCTTACCTCCTTTTATCGATTTTGGGTCTAATCGTCGTTTACTCAACGACGAGTGCTACCCTGATCCAAGAGGGGAAAAGCGCTCTTCAGTTAGCTCGGAACCAAGGAATGTTTTGGATAATCAGTTTGATTTTGATTGCCTTAATTTATAAACTGAAACTTGGTTTTTTAAGAAATGAACGCTTGATTTTTATCGTTATGTTTGTGGAGATGATTCTCTTGGCTTTGGCGCGGTTAATTGGTACCCCAATCAATGGTGCCTATGGTTGGATTTCTGTAGGGCCAGTGACGATTCAACCCGCAGAGTACCTAAAAATTATCATTATTTGGTACCTAGCCCATCGATTTTCAAAACAACAAGATGAGATAGCGGTCTATGATTTTCAAGTCTTGACCCAAAATCAATGGCTGCCTCGTGCTTTTAATGACTGGCGTTTTGTTTTGTTGCTTTTGATAGGTAGTTTGGGAATTTTCCCAGATTTGGGAAATGCGACTATCTTGGTGATGGTATCACTGATTATGTATACAGTCAGTGGGATTGCCTACCGTTGGTTTTCAACTTTCCTAGCTCTTTTGGCAGGTGGTTCGATTCTAGTCTTGTCTGTCATTCGCTTTGTCGGGGTTGAAAAATTTTCTCAAATTCCAGTGTTTGGCTACGTTGCTAAACGTTTCAGTGCCTTCTTTAATCCTTTTAATGACTTGGCAGGCGCAGGACATCAGCTTGCAAATTCCTACTATGCCATGGTGAATGGTGGCTGGTTTGGACTTGGATTAGGAAATTCCATCGAAAAGCGTGGTTATTTGCCAGAAGCCCACACAGATTTCGTCTTTTCGATCGTTATTGAGGAATTTGGATTTGTAGGAGCGAGTATGATTTTGGCACTCCTCTTCTTCTTGATTTTGCGAATCATCTTGGTTGGTATTCGAGCAAAGGATCCCTTTAACTCTATGGTTGCTATCGGTGTCGGGGGGATGATTCTGGTTCAGGTCTTTGTCAATATTGGTGGGATTTCCGGGTTGATTCCTTCTACAGGGGTAACCTTCCCCTTCCTTTCACAAGGAGGGAATAGTCTCCTGGTCTTATCCGTAGCCATTGCCTTTGTATTAAATATCGATGCCAGTGAAAAACGTGCCAAACTTATCAGAGAATATGAAAGTCAAACTTCTGCTACTCTGTAAAGATTGTATGGAAAGGAAAGTTTATGTCACTTCAAAAATTAGAAAACTATAGCAATAAAGCCGTTGTCCAAGAAGAAGTCTTGATTTTGACGGAGCTATTAGAAGATATCACAAAAAATATGCTGGCCCCAGAGACCTTTGATAAAATCATGCAGTTGAAGAACTTGTCTACAAGCGAAGACTATCAAGGACTCAATAAATTGGTGACCAGTCTTTCGAATGAAGAAATGATTTACATTTCACGCTATTTCTCTATCCTTCCACTTTTGATTAATATCTCTGAGGATGTGGATTTGGCTTATGAGATTAATCACCAAAATAATATTGACCAAGACTATCTAGGAAAATTATCTACAACCATTAAGATGGTAGCTGAAAAAGAAAATGCAGCTGAAATTTTAGAAAAGTTAAATGTCGTTCCTGTCTTAACTGCCCATCCAACACAAGTACAACGCAAGAGTATGTTAGACTTGACCAACCATATTCATACTCTTTTGCGTAAGTACCGTGATGTCAAACTAGGCTTGATTAACAAAGAAAAATGGCACACGGATCTCCGCCGTTATATTGAAATTATCATGCAAACCGACATGATTCGTGAGAAAAAATTGAAAGTAACCAACGAAATCACCAACGTGATGGAGTACTATCAAAGTTCTTTCTTGAATGCTGTTCCTCGTTTGACAGCTGAGTATAAGAAACTAGCTAAGGAACAAGGTATCGAACTCCAGCATCCAAAACCGATAACCATGGGGATGTGGATCGGAGGAGACCGTGATGGAAATCCTTTCGTAACGGCAGAAACCCTCAACAAATCAGCCTTGACCCAGTGCGAAGTCATCATGAACTACTATGATGAAAAGATTTATAATCTTTATCGTGAATTTTCACTTTCAACCAGTATTGTAAATGTTAGTGACAAGGTTCGTGAGATGGCGCTGAAGTCACAAGATAACTCGATTTACCGTGAAAAAGAACTCTATCGTCGTGCACTCTTTGATATCCAAGCTAAGATGCAGGCAACCAAGGCTTATTTGATTGAAGACAAGGATCTTCAGCCTAGATATGCTACCGCAGATGAATTCTATCAAGACTTGTTGGCTATCCGAGATTCTCTATTAGAGAACAAAGGTGAGTACCTGATTTCAGGAGAATTTGTAGAGTTGATGCAGGCAGTTGAAATCTTTGGCTTCTATCTTGCCTCTATCGACATGCGCCAAGATTCGAGTGTCCATGAAGCTTGTGTGGCAGAGTTGCTAGCATCAGCTGGTATTAACGACCATTATAGCGACCTTTCTGAAGATGAAAAATGCGCTCTCCTCTTAAAAGAGTTGGAAGAAGACCCTCGTATCCTTTCAGCAACT
This sequence comes from Streptococcus oralis, assembly GCA_937930605.1. Lineage (GTDB taxonomy): Bacteria > Bacillota > Bacilli > Lactobacillales > Streptococcaceae > Streptococcus > Streptococcus oralis_CO. The sequence goes on along the minus strand of CALHBZ010000328.1, from coordinate 4,692 downwards.
CATGCTGAAAAGTCAGAACTTCTTGAGAAAGAGTTGTCTATCTTTAAGGCTGCTCGTAAATTGAAGGATAAACTGGGTGAAAATGTCATTCGTCAAACCATCATTTCTCACGCAACAAGTGTATCCGATATGCTCGAGCTAGCAATCATGCTCAAAGAAGTCGGCTTGGTGGATGCCCAAAAAGCCCGTGTCCAAATTGTTCCCCTGTTTGAGACTATCGAGGACTTAGATCATTCGGAAGAAACCATGAGAAAATACTTCTCTCTTCCTTTAGCTAAAAAATGGATTGCTTCAAAAGATAACTATCAGGAAATCATGCTCGGTTACTCTGATAGTAACAAGGACGGTGGTTACTTGTCCTCATGTTGGACCCTTTACAAGGCGCAGCAACAACTAACTGCTATCGGTGACGAATTTGGCGTTAAGGTCACTTTCTTCCATGGTCGTGGTGGTACTGTGGGTCGTGGTGGTGGCCCAACTTATGAAGCCATTACATCTCAACCACTCAAGTCTATCAAGGACCGTATCCGTTTGACTGAGCAAGGAGAAGTGATTGGAAACAAATACGGAAACAAAGACGCAGCCTATTATAACCTTGAGATGCTGGTTTCTGCAGCTATTAACCGTATGATTACTAAGAAGAAGAGTGATACCAATACGTCAAACCGCTACGAAGCCATCATGGACCAAGTAGTGAATCGCAGTTACGATATCTACCGTGATTTGGTCTTTGGAAATGAACATTTCTATGACTATTTCTTTGAATCAAGCCCAATCAAGGCTATTTCAAGCTTTAATATCGGTTCGCGTCCAGCAGCTCGTAAGACCATCACTGAAATTGGCGGTTTGCGTGCTATCCCTTGGGTCTTCTCATGGTCACAAAGTCGTGTCATGTTCCCTGGATGGTACGGTGTAGGATCGAGCTTTAAAGAGTTTATTGATCAAGATCCGAAAAATATCGAGTTTCTTCGTGATATGTATCAAAACTGGCCTTTCTTCCAATCTTTACTTTCCAATGTAGACATGGTCTTGTCTAAGTCTAACATGAACATTGCCTTTGAATATGCCAAGCTCTGTGAAGATGAAGAAGTGCAGGCTATCTACTACACTATTTTAGATGAATGGCAATTGACTAAGGACGTTATTTTAGCTATTGAAGGTTATGACGAACTCTTGGCTGAAAATACTTACCTAAAAGACAGTCTAAACTATCGTATGCCTTACTTTAATATCCTTAACTACATCCAGTTGGAGTTGATTAAACGTCAACGCCGTGGTGAATTGTCAGCAGACGAAGAAAGATTGATTCATACAACCATTAACGGAATTGCAACAGGTTTGCGTAATTCAGGTTGATTTTTTCTAAACTTCCTCTTTTTCAAGGGGAAGTTTTTGAATAGTTTAAAAAATTCTAAAAATAGTCTTGACAAGTAATTGAAAAATGATATAATTTAAACATTCAGAAAGTAATCATTGAAGTTTTTTAGAGAGTCTGTGGTTGGTGGAAACAGATAGATGAAAGTGATGAAAATTGGGCTGAATGTTATTAAGAATTTGAAATCATAAAAATTCGGTGAGCACACCTTACAGTGCAACTCGTGAATGCGAGAAAGAGCGATAGGGATCTTCCCTATAATTGAGGTGGCACCGCGCATCGACGTCCTCACACAAGTTTTTTGTGTGAGGACTTTTTCTATAGGGAGGAAAGATTATGGAACTTAAACGATGGCGTCGCTTGATGATGTGATTAAAAAAGTAATTTAAAAGAAATAAGGAGAAATAAAAATGAAGCGTTTAATCGGAATTATTGTGGCACTAGTAGCTTTGATTGGAGCTAGCTTGGTTTATTCTAGCTTGACAAAGCAGGGTGCAAAAAAAGAAACAGACAACAAAACAGCCAAGGTTGGTGTCCTTCAATTTGTTAGTCACCCATCCTTGGACTTGATTTATCAAGGGATTCAAGATGGACTAGCTGAAGAAGGCTATAAAGGTGACCAAGTGAAAATCGACTTTATGAACTCTGAAGGGGATCAGAGCAAGGTTGCAACCATGAGTAAACAGTTAGTAGCAAATGGAAATGACGTTGTTGTTGGGATTGCGACTCCAGCGGCTCAAGGACTTGCTAGTGCTACAAAAGACCTACCTGTTATCATGGCTGCTATTACAGACCCAATCGGTGCTAACTTGGTCAAAGATTTGAAAAAACCAGGTGGCAACATCACAGGGGTGTCAGATCATAACCCAGCTGAACAGCAAGTAGAGTTGATAAAAACTCTCACACCAAATGTCAAAACAATCGGAGCTCTTTACTCAAGTAGCGAAGATAACTCAAAAACACAGGTAGAAGAATTCAAGGCTTATGCTGAAAAAGCAGGTTTGACAGTCGAAACATTTGCCGTTCCATCAACCAATGAAATTGCTTCAACAGTCAATGTTATGACAAGCAAGGTCGATGCGATCTGGGTTCCAATTGACAACACCATCGCATCAGCATTCTCAACAGTTGTTTCAAGTAACCAAACAGCTAAAAAGCCAATCTACCCAAGTGCCACTGCTATGGTAGAAGCAGGTGGATTAGCATCTGTAGTAGTTGACCAACACGATCTTGGAGTGGCTACTGGTAAAATGATTGCCAAAGTTTTGAAAGGTGAAAAACCAGCTGATACGCCAGTTAATGTCTTTTCAACTGGTAAGTCAGTGATTAACAAAAAACTAGCGCAGGAACTTGGTATCACCATTCCTGAGTCCGTTCTAAAAGCAGCAGGACAAGTGATTGAATAAAGATAAAGGAGGAGTTGGGGACATCTCCTCCCATTTTTACTAAAGAAAGAAATGAGTGAAAGATTATGATAGTATCCATTATTTCTCAGGGAATGGTGTGGGCGATTTTAGGTTTGGGAATCTTTATGACCTTTCGAATTTTGAATTTCCCGGATATGACGACTGAGGGCTCTTTTCCTCTAGGGGGAGCAGTAGCTGTAACCTTGATAACACAGGGAGTCAATCCATTTTTAGCGACCTTGGCTGCAGTAGGAGCGGGCTGCCTAGCTGGTATGGCAACGGGTCTTTTATACACCAAAGGTAAAATACCAACTCTCTTATCAGGGATTTTGGTTATGACTTCTTGCCATTCCATCATGCTCATGATTATGGGGCGTGCCAATCTGGGTCTTCTTGGAACCAAGCAAATTCAGGATGTCTTGCCTTTCGATTCGGACCTCAATCAACTCCTGACTGGATTTATCTTTGTTGCCCTTGTTATTGGTCTCATGCTCTTTTTCCTTGATACTAAACTAGGTCAAGCCTACATCGCTACAGGTGATAATCCAGATATGGCGCGTAGTTTTGGGATTCATACGGGACGCATGGAACTCATGGGCTTGGTTCTTTCAAATGGGATCATCGCGCTTGCAGGAGCCTTAATTGCTCAACAAGAAGGATACGCGGATGTTTCACGAGGAATAGGCGTGATTGTCGTAGGGCTTGCTAGCTTGATTATTGGTGAGGTTTTGTTCAAGAGTTTGACCCTGGCAGAGCGACTCATGACCATCGTCGTAGGGTCTATTGCTTATCAGTTCCTCGTTTGGGGAGTGATTGCTCTTGGGTTTAACACAAGTTATCTTCGTTTGTACAGCGCCTTAATTTTGGCAGTTTGCCTTATGATTCCTACCTTTAAAAGCAAATACCTGAAAGGAGTCAAGTTTAGCAAATGACAGCAATTGTAGAATTAAAAAATGCTACCAAAGTCATCACGAATGGCTTTGACGAGGAAAAAATCATTCTAAATGATGTTTCTCTGGAAATTTTTGAACATGATTTCATTACCATCCTAGGTGGAAATGGAGCTGGTAAATCAACTCTTTTTAATACAATCGCAGGAACCCTCCCTCTAACGAGTGGAAGTATCCGCATCATGGGCGAGGACGTGACGCATTTTTCACCTGAAAAGAGGGCTAAGTACTTGTCCCGCGTCTTTCAGGATCCTAAAATGGGAACAGCTCCCCGTATGACGGTAGCGGAAAATCTCTTGATCGCCAAGTTTCGTGGTGAGAAGAGAGGACTCCTGCCTAGAAGGTTATCAAGCTATAGGGATGAGTTTCAGGCTACTATTGAAAAAGTTGGAAATGGGCTTGAAAAACATCTGGACACTCCGATCGAGTTTCTTTCAGGAGGTCAACGTCAGGCCTTAAGTCTCTTGATGGCAACATTGAAGCGACCAGAGTTGCTCCTGTTGGATGAACACACAGCAGCTCTCGACCCAAAGACCAGTGTTGCATTGATGGAGTTAACAGATGAATTTGTCAGCAAAGATCATCTGACAGCCTTAATGATTACCCACCATATGGAGGACGCACTAAAGTATGGAAATCGTCTGATTGTCATGAAGGAAGGTCGTATCATCCAAGACCTCAATAAAGAAGAAAAAGCTAAGATGGAAATCTCAGACTACTATCAATTATTTGAGTAGATGTTCACTATTTTCATAAAAAATAGTAAAGAAAAACTTAGAAGCATGGAAGTGTTTCTGAGTTTTTTATCTTCCCTTTCTATCAAGAAAAATAAGGCAAAGAGAATTACGGAAAGTGTATGAAATGGTTTACTTTTTTTCAGAAATAAGCTATACTAGTTAACGTGAAACTATGATAAGATGGAGGTATTGTGTATGGTTGACAAGCAAGTCATTGAAGAAAT
>CALHBZ010000327.1 GCA_937930605.1 Streptococcus oralis | reverse complement strand
CTTCCCCAGTCGCCTTCATCTGGGTACCAAGACGACGTTCACCCTTTTCAAACTTATCAAATGGGAAACGTGGAATCTTAGCAACCACGTAGTCAAGGGCTGGCTCAAACATGGCATAGGTTGAACCTGTAACTGGGTTGATAACCTCATCTAGGGTCAAACCGACGGCAATCTTGGCAGCTAACTTAGCAATCGGATAACCTGTCGCCTTAGAAGCAAGGGCAGAAGAGCGCGATACACGGGGGTTTACTTCGATAACATAGTACTTAAAACTGTGGGGATCAAGTGCTAGCTGAACGTTACATCCACCTTCAATCTTAAGGGCACGAATGATGCTCAAGCTCGCGTCACGTAGCATTTGGTTTTCATAGTCTGACATGGTTTGCGCAGGGGCAAATACAATGGAATCCCCTGTGTGAATCCCAACTGGGTCAAAGTTTTCCATGTTACAGACAACGAGGGCATTGTCAGCTGAGTCGCGCATGACTTCGTATTCGATTTCCTTAAAACCAGCAATCGAACGCTCAATCAAACATTGGGTAACAGGTGACAACTTCAACCCATTTTCTGCGATTTCACGCAATTCTTCCTCATTGGCACACATACCACCACCAGTACCGCCAAGGGTAAAGGCTGGACGAACGATGACTGGGTAGCCAATTGTTGCTGCAAAGGCAACTGCTTCTTCTACTGTATTGACAATTTCAGATTCAGGAATTGGTTGCTCAAGCTCTTCCATCAATTGTTTAAAGAGGTCACGGTCCTCAGCTTGGTCAATAGCAGACAGTTTAGTACCGAGAAGTTCGACACCAAGTTCATCGAGAATACCATTTTTAGATAATTCCATGGCCATGTTGAGTCCTGTCTGACCTCCAAGAGTAGGAAGTAAAGCATCTGGACGTTCCTTACGGAGAATACGCGTCACAAACTCGAGTGTAATCGGTTCGATGTAGACCTTGTCCGCAATCTCCTTATCCGTCATGATGGTTGCAGGGTTTGAGTTAACCAAAACAACCTCATAGCCTTCCTCTTTCAAAGACAAGCAGGCCTGGGTCCCAGCGTAGTCAAACTCAGCAGCCTGACCAATAATAATCGGACCAGAACCAATCACCATAATTTTTTGAATATCAGTACGTTTAGGCATTTATAAGATATTAAGGGCGTCAAGCGGACAAAGCTAAAATAGGAGTTATGACGAAGAACTGTCAGTTCTAGGAATAACTGTCTTTTTAGCACCGTCCGTAGCCCGTATTCAGTTCAGCAAATACGGACCACCCTTCTCCTTTCTATTCGTCGCCTCACAGGGCGACATTAAATAAATTCTCCGACGATTTTTTAGAGAAACGATATTTTTCGATAAAAAATCTAGTGCAGGGAGTTTTTAGTTCGCCTGATAGCGACTAAAAGAAACGACCTGCCTTTCTATTCGGCAACTCTCAGGTTGCCACTAAATAAATTCTCCGACGAGCTTTTACTCGTCCTTAGTTTGATTGTTTAAAAGCTTCCATCATCTCGATAAACTCGTCAAAGAGATAGCTAGCGTCGTGTGGACCAGGAGCTGCGTCTGGGTGGAATTGTACAGAAAAACCTGGTTGGTATCTGTGGCGCACACCTTCAACTGACTTGTCATTGATTTCTTCGTGGGTAATGATCAAATGTTCTGGTAAGTCCTCACGGCTAACCGCATAACCGTGGTTCTGGCTGGTAAAATCTACTCGTCCTGTAGCAATTTCACGTACCGCGTGGTTAAATCCACGGTGACCAAATTTCATCTTGTAAGTCTTAGCTCCATTGGCCATGGCAAAGAGTTGATGCCCCATGCAAATACCGAAAATTGGAATTTTCCCTTGCACACCACGAATCATGTCCAATGCTTCTGGAACATCTTCTGGGTTACCTGGACCATTTGACAACATAACCCCGTCGGGATTGAGGTGGAGAATTTCTTCCGCCTTTGTTGAATAAGGAACAACCGTCACGTTACAGTTGCGTTTCGAAAGTTCACGTAAAATTGAGTGCTTAAGACCAAAGTCCACTAGCACTACACTCAAGCCAACCCCAGGAGCTGGATAGGATGTTTTAGTAGAAACCTGCTTGATATTATCAGTTGGCAAGACTGTTGCTTGGAGCTGGTCCGTCACATGGTCTATACTGTCCCCAACATGGGTCAAGGTTGCACGCATAGTACCATGCTTACGGATGATTTTAGTAAGTGCACGCGTATCAATTCCTGAAATCCCTGGAATTTTCTTAGCTTTCAAAAATTCATCCAAGGTCATTTGATTGCGCCAGTTGCTAGCTCTACGTGCTTCTTCGAAAACAACGACTCCCTTACAAGTTGGAATAATGGATTCGTAATCATCACGGTTAATTCCATAATTTCCCACTAAAGGATAAGTAAATGTCAAGATTTGTCCATTATAAGACTGATCTGTAATGGACTCTTGGTAACCGGTCATCCCTGTATTAAAGACGATTTCGCCTGTTACATCAATATCTGCTCCAAAGGCCTTGCCTTCAAAAATTGTGCCATCTTCTAATACTAGAAGTCTTTTTGTCATATTTTCACCTCTCGTGGACGCTCACTGGCGTCTTTTAACGTTTTGTGTCTCATTTGGCTTTTCTATTTGCCAATACGGATTCTAAGATTGCCATTCGAACAAAGACACCATTGGTCATTTGTTGGACAATCCGTGATTTTGAAGCTTCAACCAAGTGGTCAGCAATTTCCACATCCCGATTGACTGGAGCCGGATGCATAATGATTGCTGTTTCTTTCAAACGATCATAACGTTCTTGGTTCAAGCCATGTTGAGTATGGTAGTCTTCTTTTGAAAAGATTGTTCCACTTTCGTGACGTTCATGTTGAACGCGGAGTAACATCAGAACATCAACCTGCTCGATGATTTCATCAATGGTTACAAACTGTCCATAGTCCGCAAACTCTTGACTTCTCCATTCCTCAGGTCCTGCAAAGAAAAGTTCAGCTCCCAAACGCTTCAAAATCTGCATATTGGACTTGGCAACACGTGAGTGGTCTAAATCACCTGCAATAGCAATTTTGAGCCCCTCAAAGCGGCCAAATTCCTCATAAATAGTCATCAAATCAAGCAAGCTCTGACTGGGATGCTGTCCTGAGCCATCTCCACCATTGATAATAGAAGTCGTAATCGTCGGACTTGCAATCAACTCTCTGTAGTAGTCGACCTCTGGGTGGCGAATCACACAGACATCCACTCCTAAAGCAGACAGAGTCAGGATGGTATCATAAAGTGTCTCACCCTTGTTTACTGAACTTGTCTTCACATCAAAGTCCAGTCGTTCCAGCCCTAGTTTAATCTCTGCCACTTCGAAAGACTTATGCGTTCGTGTAGAATCTTCAAAGAAGAGATTGGACACGATAGTTTTGTTCTCGTAGGGAAGCTGGGTTCCATTTTTAAACTCGATTCCTCGCTTGATCAATTTCATCACTTGATCAACTGTAAGGTCTTCCATGGAAACCACATGGTTCAATGCTTGTTGATTTTCTGACATGGCTACTCCTTTAGCTTTCTAAGCTTCTTCAGTAATCAGAACTCTATCTTGGCCATCAAGTTCTGCCATCTCTACAATGATTTCTTCAGAACGACTGGTTGGGATATTTTTTCCAACGTAATCTGGACGGATAGGCAATTCTCTATGTCCACGATCGACTAGAACCGCAAGACTTACGCGCGCAGGACGACCATGACCAACAATATTATCAATAGCAGCGCGGATGGTACGGCCTGTATAGAGCACATCATCCACTAAAATGACCTCACGGTCTGTCACATCAACAGAAATCAAAGAAGTATCTTCTCCGCTTTTAACGTCATCACGGAAAGGTTTGGTGTCTAATTCCACAACAGGAACAGTAATGTTTTCCAATTGCTCCAAACGTTCTTTGATACGATGAGCTATGAAAACACCACGCGTTTTTATCCCAGCTAGAATAATTTTATTCAAATCTTTATTGCGCTCGATAATCTCATAAGTAATACGCGTAATCGCTCGTTTGACGGTTAATTCGTCTACAACTTCTTTTGTCTTCATGACAAACCTCCAAAAAGAAAAGTCTCCTTCTACAAGGAGACTCGAAATGTATAGCCAAGCGAGTCCTACTGCAAACAGTATAGACTTCACCCTTCTACTTTATCACGCTCCTTGCCTGCCTCACGGGACAGGTTTAAAGGATTATTTAGTTACCACTTACTATAGCACAATGCACCCTTAAAATCAAGCAAAAACTTTTTCAGAGTCTCTTAAACATTGCTAAAATCATATAACTGTGGGTACTGGTCACACTCTGGATTTTTGGGATGGCAGATAGCTCTTCCAAAGTAAATCATGGCCTGATGAGCTGCCAACCATTCTTCTGGTGGCAGAACATCCATGACACGTTTTTCTACTTCGAGTGGTGTGGCCGATTTTTTGACAATATCATGGTGTTTGCAGATACGCTCCACATGAGTATCCACTGCAAAAGCTGGAATCCCAAATCCAACACTCATGACAACATTGGCTGTCTTACGACCAACACCAGCTAGGCTTTCTAATTCCTCACGAGTCTGAGGGACTTGGCCATCAAAATCTTCCAAGAGTTGCTGGGCACATTTTTTAAGGAATTTGGCCTTATTTCGATACAGTCCCAAGCGAGAAATGTGTGAAGCAATTTCACTTTCTGTCGCGACGGACATAGCTTGAGGCGTTGGAAAGGCTGCAAAGAGAGCTGGCGTAGCCTTGTTGACTGCGGCATCTGTCGTCTGAGCTGACAACATGACCGCAACCAATAGTTCAAAATGATTAGTAAAATCGAGGCTTGGCTTGGCATCTGGAAAAAGGGCAATAATTTCTTCTAGCACCTTTCGTGCTCGTTTTTTTGACAAGACCATTATTCGTCTCCGTCAAAGAGTCCTTGCAAGCCAACAAAAGGACTATTTTCTTCTTTCTTGACTGCTTGTTGGGCCTGGTATTCTTCCTCAGTCATGATTTGCCAGTCATTTCCAGACACAAAACCTTGTCCCGCCTCTTCTTCTGCCGTCAAGACTTTGATTGGAATGTTTAGCAGGATATTGTCTGCTACACTTTCAGACAAATCAATTTCTCCATTTTCGATAGGCAGGACCAAGTCATCGTCTAGAACTTCTTGGTCCAGTTGGTTGGTTGCGCCTTCCATAAAAACCTCTGTCACTGGATAAGACTCTGCCAACTCAACTGGATCCATACTGCGACTGGAAGCAAGAACAATAGTGTAAGATAGTTGATAATCTAAGAAATACATACGGTCTTCGTACTGTACTTTCCCAGCCGCAAGGATATCTTTGACATCTATAATCTCTTGATTACGAGTACGTAAGTCTGTTGCCAGATCTAAAGCTTGTTCAAAATGCAAGCCTTCAGGCTGCTTACGAATTTCTTGAATATTTAACTTCATATTTCCTCCATAAAGATTTACTCACTTGATTATACCATGAAATGGCTACAAATCAGCCTTCCAAACCTTGATATTAAAATCTCATTTTCAACATATTTACTATGACATATTTCCTGTTTAGTGCTATACTATAGGCAAGAATAGTTCAGAGCAAGGAGGATGCTCATATGGAAGATAAAGAACTGATTACTAATGCTTACCAACTCCTTTCCGAGTTAAATAAAAGCTACCAAAGTTGCAAACAAGGTACAGCTGATGATTTTCGTCTACAAGAACTGCTGAACAGCACTCTCAAGGAACTTAAAAAAGCGGAAAAGCTTGACAACAGTATCTTAATCGACCTTGAAAAATTTTACCAACGTACCAGTCTACTGATTGGACTGGGTAGCCTAAAATTGAATGATCAAGCACGCACTGCTTGGCGAAACTATGACAAGTTCCATTACGAGCATGTCAAACACGTACTAACTCTTTATGGACCTGTTTTTGGATTTTAGAGATTAGAATTCTCAATTTTCTATTGACAAAATTTCCTTAAAGGTATAGGATAGAGGTACTAATACTTGGAGGTAAAGGAGACATGAACAACTAAGTCTATCAAATAAAGAACTTTATTTAGTAGATCTTGTTTTTGTCTCTTTTTGCTTGCTCTTTTTGTACTAGATCTTCTGGTACTTTATCCTCTTTGAAAATCAAAAAACTAGAAAGCTAACCATCTGCTCCTCTTAGGTTGGATAAGGCTAGATTGACCTAGTTTGACGGGATTTTCGACATGGATAATGGAGTTTTTGACAGTGACTTTGGGCTCTACTAGGTAAAGTAGAGCTTTTTGTTATGCACTATGGACATTCTAGAAAGGGCAACAATATGATAAAAATCAATCATCTGACCATCACACAAAACAAAGATTTACGAGACCTTGTATCTGACTTAAGCATGACTATCCAAGACGGGGAAAAGGTTGCTATTATTGGTGAAGAAGGAAATGGCAAGTCAACCTTGCTACGGGCTTTGATGGGGGAAGCATTACCTGATTTCACTATCAGGGGAGACATCCAGTCTGATTTTCAATCACTGGCCTACATTCCTCAAAAGTTAGCTGAGGAGCTGAAAAATAGAACTCTACATGACTACTTCTTTTTAGATCCCGCTGATTTAGACTACAGCATTCTTTATCGTTTGGCAGAGGAGTTGCACTTTGATAGCGACCGTTTTGCTAGTGAACAACTAATCGGTAGTCTATCAGGTGGCGAAGCTTTGAAAATTCAGCTCATCCATGAGTTAGCAAAACCTTTTGAAGTTCTATTTTTAGATGAGCCTTCAAATGACTTAGACCTTGAGACAGTTGACTGGCTAAAAAGGCAGATACAGAAAACTGGGCAAACCGTTATTTTCATTTCCCATGATGAAGACTTTCTTTCTCAGACGGCAGATACTATTGTCCACTTGCGACTGGTCAAACACCGGAAAGAAGCGGAAACACTAGTAGAGCATTTAGATTATGAACGCTATAGCAACCAGAGAAAGGCTAGTTTTGCCAGACAAATCCAGCAAGCTGCTAACGACCAGAGAGCCTATGATAAAACCATGGAAAAGCATCGCCGCGTTAAACAAAATGTGGAAACTGCCTTGCGTAACACTAAAAACGATGTTGCTGGGCGCCTATTAGCTAAAAAGATGAAAAATGTTCTCTCTCAAGAAAAACGCTACGAAAAATCAGCTCAGTTGATGACCCAAAAGCCCCTTGAAGAAGAACAAATTCAACTCTTCTTCTCAGATATACAACCATTAACAGCTTCTAAAGTCTTAATCCAACTGGAGGAGGAAAATTTGTCCATTGACGAGCGCATTTTAGCACAGGGGTTACAACTAACTGTCCGTGGCCAAGATAAAATCGGTATCATCGGGCCAAATGGTGTTGGAAAATCGACTCTATTAACCAAGTTGCAACAACTACTAAGCGCCAAAAGAGAAATTTCGCTTGGTTTTATGCCACAAGATTACCACAAAAAACTGGAATTAGATCTATCTCCAGTAACCTATCTCAGCCAAACTGGACAAAAAGAGGAACTACAGAAAATCCAATCTCACTTAGCCAGCCTCAATTTCAGTTATCCAGAGATGCAACACCAAATCCGTTCCTTATCTGGTGGGCAACAAGGCAAACTACTTCTGTTGGATTTAGTACTGAGCAAGCCAAACTTTCTCCTTCTGGATGAGCCTACCCGAAATTTCTCTCCCACCTCTCAACCAGAGATCCGAAAACTCTTTGCCACTTATCCCGGTGGGCTGGTCACTGTTTCTCATGATCGACGTTTCTTAAAAGAGGTCTGTACGAGCCTCTATCGATTGACAGAACATGGTTTTGAAGTCGTTGATTTACAAGATTTATAAATTTTGAATATAGCAAAAATCCAGAGACGAGCTCTGGATTTTTTTACATCTGTTTCAAGCGTTCGATTCGTTCTGAGATAGGTGGATGAGTGTAAAATAGTTTTTGTAGTCCGCCACCTTTCTTAGGATCATTGATATAAAGAGCGCTGCTGGCATCGTCAACGTGGTGATGCATTGGCTCGCTATTGTCCAACTTGCGCAAGGCATTGATCATCCCTTGAGGATTGCGAGTCAGCTCCACACTGGATGCATCCGCTAAAAATTCTCGCTGACGAGAGATAGCTAGTTGTACCAAGGTTGCAGCGAGAGGTGCCAGAACAATGGCTAAGAGAGAGATAACAAGCATGATAATCTCTAGTCCATTTCCGTCACGATCATTATCATTCCGTCTGCGGTCTGCGCCACCCCACCACATCATCCGACCAGCCATACTAGATAGCAGTGTAATAGCACTAGCAAGGGCAACAGCAATGGTCGAAATGCGGATATCGTAGTTTCGGATATGACTGACTTCATGCCCCATAACTGCTTCTAGCTCCTCACGATTCATGATCGCTAGAAGACCCGAAGTGGCCGCAACTGCCGCATTCTGCGGGTTGGAACCTGTTGCAAAGGCATTTAAAGAAGAATCCTCAATGATGAAAACACGTGGCATAGGGATCTGAGCGACCATGGCCATATCTTCCACTACATGGTAGAGATCTGGTGCCGTTTGCTCATCAACCTCATGCGCCCCATTCATAGACATGACAATCTCTGTTGATTGAAAGATCATGGTTAAGGCATAGACAAGACCGATGATTAGGGCTATGATGATGCCTCCAAGACCTGAACGCATGAAGAGATAACCGGCCGCATAGCCAACCAAGGCCAAGAGTAGGAAAAATACCAGCAACAAAATCCAGGTTCTTCGCTTATTGCTTGCAATTTGATCAAACAACATCTTAGTCACCTAAACCGCTAAAATCGACTTTAGGAACCGCCTTTTCCTCTTCTGGAGTTTGAAGGAAGTCTGCTGCTTTAAAACCAAATAGTCCTGCAATAATATTGCTTGGGAAGGTTTGTAGTTTGAGATTATAGTTGCTAACAACACTATTATAGAGTTGACGCGAGTAAGAAATTTTATTTTCTGTATTGGTCAACTCCTCTTGCAACTTGATAAAGTTGGTACTAGCTTTCAAGTCAGGATAATTTTCAGCAACTGCAAAAATACCTGAGACTTGGCGAGTAAGGGCATCACTGGCCTTCATAGCCTCTGCAGGAGAAGTTGCTGCTGCTACTTGATTACGAAGTTGAGTCACCTTTTCAAGAGTTGAACCTTCATACTTAGCATATCCTTTGACTGTTTCAATCAAGTTTGGCAAAAGATCATTTCGACGTTTCAATTGAACATCAATCTGACTCCAAGCCTCCTTTGTTTGCATGCGATTTTTAACCAAACCATTATAGCTAACAATCACAAAAATGACGATAAGAGCTAAAACTCCAAGAACAATCCAAATCATATTCTATTCCTTTCTACTTTTAGATTAGTACTAGTATATCAAATTTTCTATTATTTGTGGTAAAATAAGATTAGACTAAAGAAGGAATCTACTATGAAACCAGAAACATTTTACAGCTTGCTTGCCGAGCAAAATCTTCCACTTTCAGACCAGCAAAAAAAACAATTTGAACGGTATTTTGAACTCTTGGTCGAGTGGAATGAAAAGATGAACCTGACCGCTATTACTGACAAAGAAGAAGTCTACCTTAAACACTTTTATGATTCGCTTGCGCCCATCTTACAAGGCTTGATTTCAAATGAAACTATCAAACTTCTTGATATCGGAGCTGGGGCAGGATTTCCTAGCCTTCCTATGAAAATCCTCTATCCCCAGTTAGATGTGACCATCATTGATTCGCTAAATAAGCGCATCAACTTCCTCCAACTATTGGCTCAGGAGCTGGATTTGGATGGTGTTCACTTCTACCATGGTCGTGCAGAAGACTTTGCCCAAGATAAGAACTTCCGTGCTCAGTTTGATGTGGTAACTGCCCGTGCTGTTGCCCGTATGCAGGTCTTGTCTGAACTGACCATTCCCTATCTTAAAGTTGGCGGAAAACTCTTGGCACTCAAGGCCAGTAATGCCCCCGAGGAATTGCTAGAAGCCAAGAATGCCCTCAATCTCCTCTTTAGCAAGGTAGAAGACAACCTCAGCTACGCCCTACCAAATGGAGATCCACGTTACATCACTCTGGTAGAAAAGAAAAAAGAGACCCCAAACAAGTATCCTAGAAAGGCTGGCATGCCCAATAAACGCCCGCTTTAAATTTTTTAGTAAAAAATGTTTACAAAATTAACCTCGCTCTCGCATTTCTGGGCTCGGGAAAAAATGATTTACAAAATCAACCTCGCTCTTACATTTTTGAGCTCGGGAAAAAATGATTTACAAAATCATTTTTTTCTGCTATACTATCACAAGCAAAGGTTTTTAATGTCATCCCGTGAGGTGACAAAGACGCAGTATATGAAATTCTTTAAGAATGGAATAGTTTTTTTAAAGAAGTCTTACTCTGAGAGCCTATTGCTGTAAAATAATGGGCTCTTTTTTGGTGCCCAAAAGTGAGGTTTTTATGAAACAGGAATCAACTGTTGACTTGTTACTAGACGTTGATCAACGTCCTTCAGCTGGGAAAGGTATCCTCCTCAGCTTCCAGCACGTTTTTGCTATGTTTGGTGCGACCATCCTAGTTCCTTTGATTTTGGGAATGCCTGTATCCGTTGCCCTCTTTGCATCTGGTATCGGAACCTTGATTTATATGGTTTCAACTGGCTTTAAAGTCCCAGTTTATCTAGGTTCTTCATTCGCCTTTATCACGGCTATGTCTCTAGCTATGAAAGAGATGGGTGGGGATGTATCTGCTGCTCAAACAGGGGTTATCTTGACTGGTTTGGTCTATGTCCTTGTAGCCGCAAGTGTTCGTTTTGCTGGTACGAAATGGATTGACAAACTCTTGCCACCAATCATTATCGGACCAATGATTATCGTTATCGGTCTTGGTCTTGCTGGTTCTGCTGTAACGAATGCTGGGCT
Organism: Streptococcus oralis; assembly: GCA_937930605.1. Classification (GTDB taxonomy): domain Bacteria; phylum Bacillota; class Bacilli; order Lactobacillales; family Streptococcaceae; genus Streptococcus; species Streptococcus oralis_CO. The sequence goes on along the minus strand of CALHBZ010000327.1, from coordinate 12,925 downwards.
TGTGGCAGACGGAAACTGGAAAAACGCTCTTGTAGCCGTTGTTACTTTCTTGATTGCCGCCTTTATCAATACAAAAGGAAAAGGGTTCCTACGAATCATTCCCTTCCTCTTTGCCATCATCGGTGGTTATATCTTCGCTATGATGCTTGGTTTAGTTAATTTTACACCCGTTCTAGAAGCTAACTGGTTCGAAATTCCTGGTTTCTACTTGCCATTTAATACTGGTGGTGCCTTTAAAGAGTACAACTTATACTTTGGTCCTGAAACTATCGCAATCTTGCCTATTGCTATCGTAACCATTTCAGAGCACATCGGTGACCATACCGTTTTAAGCCAAATCTGTGGCCGTCAATTCTTGAAAGAACCAGGTCTTCACCGTACCCTTCTCGGTGACGGTATTGCAACATCTGTATCTGCCTTCCTCGGTGGACCTGCTAATACGACTTACGGAGAAAATACAGGGGTTATCGGAATGACTCGCATCGCTTCTGTCTCTGTTATCCGTAACGCAGCCCTTATCGCAATTGCTCTTAGCTTCCTAGGTAAATTCACTGCCTTGATTTCAACCATTCCAAATGCTGTGCTTGGTGGGATGTCCATCCTTCTCTACGGAGTTATCGCCAGCAACGGTTTGAAAGTCTTGATTAAGGAACGTGTGGACTTTAGCCAGATGCGTAACCTAATCATCGCAAGTGCTATGCTGGTACTTGGACTTGGTGGAGCAATTCTTAAACTCGGTCCAGTAACCCTTTCAGGTACTGCCCTATCAGCGATGACAGGTATCCTTTTAAACTTGATCCTGCCATACGAAAATAAAGACTAGTCATCTAAATACAAAAGCTCCACTCAGTTTGACCTGCACCCCAAAAGTTAGACAGAAAACTCTAACTTTTGGGGATTTTATTATGAAATTGAGTTATAAAGATAAAGTTCATATCTATGAACTAAGAAAGCAAGGACAAAGCTTCAAACAGCTTTCAAAAAGATTTGGAGTGGATATTGCTGGCCTAAAATATATGGTGACATTAATTGACTGTTATGGAATAGAAATCGTTAAAAAAGGGAAGAATCGTTATTGTTCTCCAGAACTAAAACGAGAAATAATGGATAAAGTTCTTCTTGAAGGTCGTTCGCAAAGAAGTGTTAGTCTTGATTATGGCCTCCCAAACCAAGGAATACTTCCAATTATAGTGAGCACAAAGGAAATTATGGCTATCGGAGAGTTACTCTTGAACTAAAAAATCGTGGCTTCATGGTGAATCATAAGAAGGTTCAACGTCTGATGAAGATCCTTGGTTTAAAAGCTCGAATTCGTCGGAAACGAAAGTATTCTTCCTACCAAGGAGAGATTGGCAAGAAAGCAGAGAATCTCATTCAACGCCAGTTTGAAGCATCAAGGCCAATGGAAAAGTGCTATACGGATGTGACAGAATTTGCCATTCCAAATAGCACACAGAAACTCTATTTATCGCCTGTTTTAGATGGCTTTAACAGCGAAATTATTGCTTATCATCTTTCTACTTCGCCCAACTTAGAGCAAGTAAAAACGATGTTAGAACAGGCATTTACAGAAAAACACTATGAAAATACCATTTTACACAGCGACCAGGGCTATAAGCCCAAATTACCAGCCAGCGCCTAAAGACGCTGGCTTTCACTTTGTTCAAGCCTTATTGCTCTTGACTCGTCACTTGCCTCTCAAAGAGGCGTGAGTATTACTTACCACTATCCCTAAAGGGTTCTTCATATTCTTTTACACTCAACTTATCTAGTGCTATATCATGCTTTTCCTGATTTTGAATCTATTTCTTAATTGTGGCTTCATTAAGCCCTACTGTACTTACATAATAACCTTCCGCCCAAAAATGCCTATTCCCAAACTTGGACTTGAGATTGGCGAGTTTGTCAAAGATCATGAGTGTACGTATATTGTATATTCAAGAGGCGAAAAGATCTCCTCAATGCACACTACCCATGACAGATTGAACAGTATAGTTAAGTTAAGAATAAAGTTCAGCGTTATGCTAGACAGCATATCGTTTTTTTTTATTTTCTGCTTGAAGATTTCCTAATTCTTTCATTTAATCCCAGCTTATCTTTAGATATGTTCCATTTTAGATAGTCTTCCTCTTCTTTTAGAAGCAATAAGTATAGACGTTTTTCTCATATTGTGCAGACAAGGCGGAAGCATTTCACGATTCGTAAGATCAAATTCAATCCAAACACTTAGTTGCAAACAACCTTCAAGCAGAAGATTCGAAAGAATAAGCCTATATTTTTCTATAAGTCGATTAAATCTAGTTCCTTTTATCCTTAGCTAATAGATATGGACTTTAGGCTCATAAATTACGGCATTAGAAAACACCTCAAAAGTTAGACACAAATAATCTAACTTTTGAGGTGCTGTTCAATAGAATAGCTCCAATTTTATTTTAAAAATCAAGTTCCACCCAGCTGAGAGGTGTATAACCTAGGAGTTCAACACCATCAAACTCTACTGTTTTAACGATTTCTTGAATATTTGTTTTCAATTCTTCCATAACAGAGTTATCTGGACCATCCAAGACTAGTTCATCTTCTACGACAAACAATGCTTTTTGGTAACGGTCATATAGACTATTCATAACCAAACGAAGACCAACTGGATCAGCTGATTTTTCTGTGCTAGTCTCAGCTACATACTTATCAGCAAAAACTTCTTCAGAGTTATTCGATGCATGATAACTAAAGCTTATAAAATCAACTGTACCTCTGTTTAAGCTAGAAAGATCTTCATCTGAAATATCCAAAGCAATCTGCTCACGTTCCAAGCGACGCAAGAAGTGGTTCGGATAGTAACCGCGAACTTGAACGTCCGTAAATACATAGTTTTCACGATTCTTAACTTCAGCTTCCATAGCATCTATAGCATTGTCAATTTGCTGGCTATAGTTTTGACTGACGACAAGCATTCCACCAAACTGAAACTCTGGATTGATTGTTTTTCCTAGTTGAACGACACGAGCAGATGCAACTAATTGATAATGAGCCGCTTGCCAGATTAACTGTTCACGATTATCTCTATTTTCAAATAACAAGCCTCCACCCAAAAATGGTAAATGGTGCAAAATATTAAATTCATTGAATGTAATCCAGTATTTTACCTTGTCTTTAAAATAATGGAAAACAGCTTCTGCGTAGCGCTCAAATAGTTCAATCATCTGGCGACTTCTCCAGGCACCGTACTTTTCATGTAGGTTAAGAGGGATATCAAAATGACTGAGCGTAACAATTGGTTCGATATCTTTCTCCAGAACTTCGTCAATGATGGTTTCATAGTACTTCAATCCTTCTTCGCTTGGCTCTAACTCTTCTCCAGTTGGAAATAGGCGAGCCCAAGAGATAGAGATACGATAGGCATTAAAGCCCATAGATTGAATCAAATTCAAATCCTCAATATAGTTTCTTGAACTAATCGGTTTAGATTGTCCTAGTAAATCGTAAAAACCTAGTGGTACTGTTTTATAGTCGATTTTCCCGTGCAATACTCCTCCACGAAATTCACCAACTGGAAGAACATCTGTTGTTCCTAAACCTTTCCCACTATTTGACAAAAAATTTCTAATCATGACGACTCCTTTTATTTTTTTCTTTATAAACTAGATTGTTATTATTCAAAAATATCATTAGCTATTGAATGATTCTTTCCGCCCTTGTTATGAATAATAGAGCTCAAACCAGATAATCCACTTACGACATTTTTAAATTCACGAGATAGCTGCTGAGAATCTGATTTCTGCAAGTCCTCTTCCTTCTCTTTCCCTATCCATGAATTCCCATTCTCAGAATCCTCCCACGGCTGAGCTTCTTGAATACTTGCCTCATACACAAACTCGCCTACATTATCTGCAACTTCTACTAAATTAACTAGATGTTTCGAATCTACTTCATCTGAATCATTTTCTGAGACAAAGTCTGAAACACTTTCAGAGGTCGATTCTGATGCTAAAACGCTTAGGTCTTCACTTTCTGAGATAAAGTCTGATGTACTATCTGATGTACTAAATGAAGCAGAGGCGATGTCTTGCTCCAATTCGGAGTCACTGTGGCTCTCGATTGCTGAGATAAAATCTGAAGAAATTTCAGAGATTGATTCTGGTTCTAAAACACTTGGGTCTTCACTCTCTGAGACAAAGTCTGATGTGATGGTGGAAACAGAGTCGATGCCTTGTTGGGATTCTGAGTCACTGTGACTCTCGCTTGCTGAGATAAAGTCTGAAACACTTTCAGAGATTGATTCTGATGCTAAAACACTTGGGTCTTCACTTTCTGAGACAAAGTCTGATGTGGTGATGGAAACAGAGGTGATGTCTTGCTCCAATTCGGAGTCACTGTGACTCTCGCTTGCTGAGATAAAGTCTGAAACACTTTCAGAGATTGATTCTGATACTAAAACGCTTGGTTCTTCACTCTCTGAGACATAGTCTGATGTGCTGGTGGAAACAGAGGTGATGTCCTGCTCCAATTCGGATTCACTGTGACTTTCACTTGCTGAGATAAAGTCTGAAACACTTTCAGAGATTGATTCTGATGCTAAATCGCTTGGGTCTTCACTTTCTGAGATAAAGTCTGATGTGCTAAATGAAGCAGAGGCGATGTTTTGCTCCAATTCGGAGTCACTGTGACTTTCACTTGCTGAGATAAAGTCTGAAACACTTTCAGAGATTGATTCTGGTTCTAAAACGCTTGGGTCTTCACTCTCTGAGACATAGTCAATAACTTGTTCCAATTCTGATTCACTATGACTCTCGCTTGCTGAGATAAAGTCAGAAACACTTTCAGAGATTGATTCTGATGCTAAATCGCTTGGGTCTTCACTCTCTGAGACATAGTCAATGACTGACAAGGACTGCGAAAGACTAGGCGATTTTGACTCAGATACACTGGAGCTTTGACTAGACGAAAGATTCTCTGAATCAGGTTCACTCTGATTCGAAACTTCACTAGAATCAGTATGACTAGAAATACTTTCACTGCTTGATAGCATGCTCATACTCACCGAATCAGAAACATATAAACTATGACTCACAGATTCTTGAATAGACGTAGCCGTAAGCGATTCTGACACCGAAACAGAATCACTGAGTGAGTTAGCCTCAGACATTGAATTACGCAGAGAATAGCCTTTTTCAGAAATACTTTGACTATAAGATTCACTGTAGGAAATCGCGATGAAGTCGCTAAGAGAAGCGAGCGCACTAGTTGATAAACTCTGGCTAACATTTTTTATCAACTCGGCCATGTTTAAACTATTTTTCTCCTGAAAAGCTTCTAAAACTTCCATAACCGAAACAGACTCTAGTGGTAATTCAAAGTCCTCACTGGCCTTCCTCACCATTTCTTTCTGTTCCTTCATCTTTTTGCTAACAGGTTTCAGTTCGACTGCATCAGAATGATGATCATCATAATCATTATCTTCCTCATTGACCAATCGCTTAATCTTCGATAACAGGCGTTGAAATCCTGATAACTCTTCTTTTTTGCTCATTATATTATTATTTCTCCCAAAAACTATTTATCACTACTATTATAAGGGTTGAAGTTCAATCTGTCAAAGCATTACCCAGAAAAGACCGCTAATTTTCTTTTGTTATCCATATCAATATAGAATTGACTCTCATTTTATACAGTGAATAGCATTCTGTTTCTGTTTTTTCATTCACAAAATTCATCAAAGCCTTTCAACATCAAAAGGTGTAAACTGTCGTGACAATCTGAACTCTAATTTTTATATTGACTACATTTTGCTAAAATCTGTCATACACAGATTAGACTTTCCTACTGGTTTTCAGGACAAGTGATTCATAGAAAGGCATTCTTAGGTTACATTTTCCCTCATCCACTCTTCAGTTGTCTCTAGATTTATATTTTTCAACAAAGCTGACTGATCTAGTAGATAGACAAAATTAGATAATCCCTGAGATTCCATCTTCGAACTTCCATATTCTTTAACTCTTGTTGAATCAAAGCGATATAGCAATAAATCCCTAAAAATCGGATAATTCACTCGTTTTCGATGACGTTCCAGTAAGCGATGATAGTCTAATTCAGCTAGAAAACTATCTGTCACTAAAGCATAAGAAGTTGAAAATTGTTTTGAGTAAAACAGGGCCGCAATATTTGAAATGGGTCCATAGCCAATAAAAGCTACTTTTTCAAAAGAATACTGTCTTGATAGGCTTTCAATTTTTTCGAGTAAAATTCCAAAAAACTCTTTTTCCATATATAAAAGTGAACTTTTGTAGGAAGAGTTCACCATTACCAAATTTGGAAAATGTTCCTGCACTCTTTCTGGAACAAAACCTGTCCGATTGAACTCAGGCTCTGTAAAGCAAACGTAAATGGTATTCTTCTCATTGTTATTATGAAGCAAATCTGAAATCCAATAGCGATTAACTGTATAATCTGCCACACCTTCTTGGGCAATATAAATCCCCTCAAACAAGAAGCGCTGACAGCCTCCACTGACCAATTGAATTTTATAATGATGGGTGTCAGTTGGTACATAAACACTTGCTGTCTCCTCTGGTTTCACACTATGAGAAAAAATTTCCTCATCAGCCGAATCCATAAAGATAACTTTTAAGTAAGTTGAATTCTCAGGAAGAGTTTCTAGATAGCTTCCAATGACATACTTCTCTCCCCGCTTCAAATCAGGAAGTTGACTTGTATTTCTCAAATCCTGATAATTGGCTTTCGAGTACCATTCGTGAATAACTGTTCCAGACGGCATAAATTGATTCTCATATAAAACTCGACCATCCTCTAAGACCCTGACAGATGAACCATATAAATACTGAGATACACTTTGCATATCCCAATAAGCAAAATAGACTTCCTCCTTATATCTCACGAATTAAACTTCCTTTCAAAACCATTCATTAGTAGTGCTATGTATTGATTAAAGAACCATTCGACAACACCTTGTGTATCATCATTATGTCGTCCAGCAAAACTCTTACTAATGATGCTAACCTTATAGTCACGATTTTTTAGTTCTTCCTCCAAGGTGGCATAGGCACGGCCATCATAATCATCCTGACACATATAAGCCATGATAAATTTTGTTCTCGAAAAATCAGCAGCTCTAAAGGCTTTCCAAAAATACTCATTTAGTTTTGTTGCTGTCTCATCAGATAGCTTGCCCATCGTACGATAAAGGATATCCAAAGACGTTGGGAATCCGCCAGGACGAAGGGAAGACTCATTTACAGCAATATCACCTAAATTTACCAAGGGTTTACCGACAATAACGGCGTGAGGTTCTAGTTTAGAAGCATAGTACAGGGCGCCAAATGTCCCCATTGATAAGCCAGACAAAACTAGCTGATCGGCTGTAAATTCTAATTCATCCAAACAGTGGCGAATCACTTGAATGAGCTTTTGTTCTAACTCATCCGATCCAAGATAAAAGCCACCGCCCTCTGAACGCGGATCTCCAATCAGTAAAAAGGGAGCTCCCATACCAGCCATCATATCGAATCCTTCAAAGCCTTCTGCTTGACGATAACCTGAAAAATATACATTAAGAGGTGGTCTCAAATCACCTGGATGAAAGAAATAAATCAGTTCCTCTCTATTTTTATCAATAATGCGATTTCCACCAACTAACAAGTCACCATAGCCTAAATGAGAATCTCGATGATGAAGGGGACCTATTTTCACGATTCCTTGCCCCTTAGCTTGAATACTAATGCTTAGATAGTAGGAATCCTGCGTGTCTAAAATTAGAGGTTTGTCATAGACCGTTTCATCATAAACCCATTCTTGCATTGGTGAAGGCGCGACAGGATACCCTTTGATGACATAGCGGACTGAGCAGTCACCTGAAATTCTAAATTCTGGCCACAAATCCAAAGGAGTATCTGCATCCAGATAGATATTATACTGATAGTTCGCTAGGGTTTGATAGTCCTCTCCAAATCCCCCTGCCAAACTGAGATAATTGCTTCCTTCATAGTTAATCTGTCCACTAAAGAGAGAATGAACTGCTAAATGATTTACTTTGAGCTTGGAACCACTTTGCTGAGGAAAGAAAGCACGAGAAAAACGATACAAAATCTGCTCAGGATTTTCAAATTGAGATTTGACTGCTTTCTTACGAAACAAGAATGTTTCCAAATCTTTCGTAGTAATCTGGCAACGTTCATGGTAAAACAAACGATAAGGCTGAATCAGGCTATCCAGAACAGTGATGTATTCAAAATGTTCTAGCGTATCCACCAATATAAGGTCATAAATCTTTGCAAGCCTTACCCTATCTTCTATGCCCCCACTCAACATCTCAATATCAGTAGGTACAAGTGATGCCATATCCTCTGGCTTAACAAATCTCCACCTTATATTACTAGGAATATCATATTGCTCTTGCCAGTTCTCATCAGCAATTTGTAGAACACTAATCTCTCTCATTTTCCCTTAATCCCTTTATTGAGTTTTTCCACATTTCGACAATTTCTCCCCTTTTGTACTGCTCCATCCTACTCAAAGAATGAGCCTTGCATTTATATGCTGACTCTATATCCGTCAAATAATACAATATTACATTTTTTAGGATAGAAATGTCAGTTATAATCGAACCATTTTCTGCATGCTTGACATAAGACGAACTATATAAATTAATCTGAGGAATACCCCCACTTAGCCCTGCAATTTGTAGAAGCATATCTGCTGGATTTCCCAAATCAAGAAGGACACGAACCTCCTTCAAAATTTTTGCTAATTCAGTAGAACTGCGATGTGTCTTAATCTCCATTCTCTCTCTGAGAATTTTTCCTCGTTCCAAAAGAGCCTTACTCTCCTTAGGCTTTATATCTTCATGGATTTGTGCTTTTTCTTCTGAACCTAGCTGATACGATAAATATTCTTTGAGAAATTGTCTGATAAATACCGCTCTTTCAGACTCCAAACTCTGGGTTCCAATCAGTAACTTCATCCATTCCTTCTCTAGCATCATATCAAATATGGTTCTAAAGACAGTTTGAAGATGTTCTTGAGGTAAAGTATCAACATTGACATAGACAGTTGCTGGCTTTTCCTGCTGGCTTTCTTCTGCCTGCAGACGAATGTCATAAGGAGCCACCTCATAATAAGGGGGAAGCTGGGCTTTGCCAATCAGTTCATCCATCTTTTGAACCTTACTAAAGCTATCAACAATAAAGAATGGTGTACCCTGCAAATCCCCTAGGATTTTTTCTTTATCCTCAATTGGGTAGCGTTCACCAAAGAAAGAGAAGGCAAGATTGTAATGCCTCTTAGCATTGTGGAAAAGATGGTTATGTTGAGGATTTGCTGAAACAATAAGCATATCATCTCTTGTTAGGGCAGAAGATAAATACTGGTCCAGTTTTTCCTTGATTAGCTCCTCAATGTCACTATAAACATCCTTTGCGAATGCTTCTTGGACTTCAGGATTGACAAGCACTTGATGATTATCTCTTGTCAAGAATTCCCTAAACTGCCACTGACCTTGTGGATTCAGATAATCTTGATGGTCTGGCTGATTATTTTCAAAATAAATCACACTAGAAACTATGCCCCGATCATCAAAGACCAAACGGTGATCCATCTGATTATTTTTAAAATAGATAATATCGAAAATATTGCCAGTCTGAGAAAAATTAATCTGGGCATAGTGGTTCTGATTTAAATAAATATCCACAAGAAAGGGAGTATAAAAGAATTCCGCTCCCTGTGGCCATTTCAAATCATCCAAGCCGAGCTTTCGAGGCAAAACATCTGTCAAACCTTGTAGATTATCAAATAGATTCCACATTCCAGCCGGCTCGATTTTCTCCTGATAACAGTGGCTTCGAATATGGGGCGAATAGTTCAACACCAGAATGCTACTATCTTTTCCAGCAGGTTGAAACATCTGCAATAAATTCATAGTATCATCAAACATCATCTGGTTTGATGAACAATAAAAAGGCAAAGCTGTAGAATACCATTTCCTGCCTTGACAATACCAAGATGGTACAAAGTAAAACATTTCCCTCTATCTCCTTAGCATTCAATTTTTCATTGTAGTCAGTTCTAATTCTCAAGATAAATCCCTTGGTTGTCAAGCATTTTCATCTAAGAAATGACATAAAAGTCTCTGAAAGACGACCTATTTTTGTTAGATTTATTTCTTATTTTCCCTGAATGAATCGTTCTATAAAAATCCACTAATTCCCTTTAGTATAGCATATTTAGCGACTTTCTTCAAACATCACTTGGCTCTTTAAAGCTACGCCGATTGCAGAGTTAGAAGAATCATTCGCAGTTCATCTTCTTATTTTAAGTCATCAAACAGAATCACAAGAAATCTGGACAACTTTATTAGAACAACAGATAGAAAGACCAGAGCATCACTCTGGCCTTCTACTATCCTGTTTAGTTTCTAACCAAACTTAGTCTTCTTTTTTACGCATAGATGCTACAAGTCCTGTACCTAAGCCCAAGAGAGCCAATCCTGCTGCTAATATTGACATAGAGGACTCGCTTCCTGTATTTGGAAGATGGTCTTTTCCAGTCTGACTAGCTTTTTCTTTTTGCGGTTTTGGTTCCGTCTGTTCCTGTTCACGCTCATCTGGCTTAACAGGTGCTTGCGGTTCTGGTTTCTCTTGTGCTACAGCAGTTCCAGCTTCCACGATACGATCTTGCGCAACTATCTTATCAAAGGTTTCTTTCAATGTACGCTTACCATTTTCGACTTCTACTAGGTGGACACGAATACCTTTTTGACCTTCTTGAAGAACACGGGTTTGACCTAGTGGGAGTTTATCGTTTTTACGTTCTTGCACTTGGAAATCAATGTTTTCTTCTTCTACTAAAAGTTCTGGTTTTTCATGAACTAAACCTGCAGCTCCATCAAGTGGTCGGGCTGTACCTCGCTTAGTTCCAACGAGAAGAACTCGGTTAACAGGAGTCTGAAGTACTTCACGGAGTTTCTCTTCACGAGTTCCATCTGGGCTTACAGATGTAAGAATGCGTTCCTTACCAACTTGCCCTTCTTGTTCTACACGGCTTTCTCCTACATATAGACTTGAATCTTCCTTTTCAACAGTCTGGAAGGCAAGTTCTTTTTCGACAACCTCAAGACTTGGATTTTCTTCTTGAATAGCAGGGGCTGTTTTCTCAGAAACTGGTTTTTCCTTGACTAGTTGGATACGATATTCCTTGACTTGTTTTCCACTTTCTGAAACAAGGCGAACAAGTACTGGAAGGCTATCGTCTCCACTATCTACAACTGTTGAAGCTACTTGATTGCTTTCTTGAACGGTCACTTTTGGACGTTGTCCATTATAGGTGATTTGATAGTCTTGACGATTTTCAGCGAAATCAGCAAGTTCTTTTCCATCTACAAGAATCTTCGATTGAGTGCTTTCTTGAGGCAATTCGCTTGGCGCAAGGAAGGTCATCTCAATCATCGCAACACCACTCTTATCGGCCTTGCGCTCCATACGCCATCTCATAGCTTTGGCTTTCACAGCTTTAAAGGTAACGTTAATTTCATCACCGGCTTCAATGTCTTTGTCCGCACGATAAGGAACAGCTTCCCAATTTTCTGGATTGTTGAATGGATGACCTGATTCATAGGCTTGGTAGTTTGAATAGTAGGTTGGCACGTCAAACTCTGGACCGATATAGCGTTCTAAAACAAGTTTAGATGGTGCATCTGTACCACTATCTGCAAAGAAGTGAAGTTTGGCTTGCGCCACAGTCCGTTCGACAACCTTACCATTCTCACGGAAGATCACACCTGCCGATACTTCTGGGTTAGAAGATGGTGTTGGAGACCAGTTTGTCCAACGACGATTTTCAGAATGATCTCTGTCATTGATATAGTCTACACGGTCATGAGAACTGTCGTCAATATCATTAGTTGCTGAGGCAAAGGCTTGGTTACTGTTTTCATCATAGTCAGGGTTATCTGAGAGAGCTTCACCAAGTTTGTCTGTCACTCGTACAGTGAACTCCGCAATGAGGTCACTACCAAGAACACGGCCTCTTACAGTAAATTGACCTGCTTTTGTTAGATTTTCTGCTGGAACTTCTTCCCATTCTACTGCCAAATCTTTGGTTTCATAGCCGTCTTTACCTGTGAAGTAAACCGGAACCTTCGTTGGCAATTCAAGCGGTTGACCTACTTGTACCAAACGAGCTTGTTTAACCGCAGCAACTGGTTTACGAGAAAGTAAGTCTTTGTCCTTAGTGAAGTGTAGACGGTATTCACCTAAGATGTCACCATTTTCAGCTTTCGCAATGACACGAACCGGCTCACCTTCACGAACGCTTGGAACAACCGTCGCAAGACCATTGTTGCTAACACTTGCTGTTACTGCTGGAACTTTTCCATTTACAGACTCAAGGTAGTAGTCTGTCAAATCAGGGTTGAAGTTTGCCAAGTCTTTACCGTCAACTTGGATTCTTGTTTGTCCTTGTTTAGCTGCTGCAACTTGTTTCGCAAAGATTTGTACTTCTGTGATAGAAGTTCCCCGCTTATTATCTGCTTTAACCATACGAATGCGAACCGCATAGGTCTCAACTTTATCAAAGCTGAAATGATTCATTTCTCCAGCTTTTAATTGAGCTGGTGCTTTGAGATTGCTTACCTCTTTCCAGTTTGCAGGATCGTTAAAGGCATGGTTTTCCTCACCTACAAAGCTAGGGTTTTTAGGGGCTGTTGGAACGGTCTTACCTACATAATATTCAATCACATAAGACTTCGGTACACCAACTCCGTGGTCTTCGTGGAATCCGACACTTAGATTATCAACTGAACGTTTGCTCAAGATACCTGAATCTCCGAATAGGACACCAACTGAAGCTTCTGGATTAGTACGGTTCCAGTTTGTCCAACGGTTAGCTGGGCGGTCATTAAAGGAAATCAATTTATCGT
>CALHBZ010000326.1 GCA_937930605.1 Streptococcus oralis | reverse complement strand
AGCGTGCTAGCTACACTGCTGAGCTTGATTTGTCAGATATCGGTAAGGGAACTTACCCTTACTATATGCTCAAGGAAATTGACGAGCAACCAACGGTCATGCGTAAACTCATCCAAGCCTATACAGATGAGACTGGTCAAGTAGTGGTAGATCCAGCTATCATCAAGGCTATTCAAGAGGCAGATCGCATTTACATCCTTGCAGCTGGGACATCTTACCACGCAGGATTTGCTTCTAAGAAAATGCTGGAAGAATTGACGGATACACCTGTTGAACTTGGAATTTCATCTGAGTGGGGCTACGGTATGCCACTTCTCAGCCAGAAACCACTCTTCATCTTTATCAGCCAGTCTGGTGAAACAGCGGATAGCCGCCAGGTTTTGGTTAAGGCTAACGAAATGGGAATCCCTAGCTTAACTGTAACAAACGTGCCAGGATCAACTCTTTCACGTGAAGCCAACCATACCATGCTCCTTCACGCGGGTCCTGAAATCGCAGTGGCTTCAACTAAAGCTTATACAGCGCAAATCGCAGCCCTTGCATTTCTTGCAAAAGCAGTCGGAGAAGCAAATGGCAATGCTAAAGCGCAAGACTTTGACCTGGTTCATGAGTTGTCAATCGTGGCTCAGTCTATCGAATCAACTCTTTCAGAAAAAGAAACAATCGATGCTAAAGTTCGTGAGCTTCTTGAAACAACTCGCAACGCCTTTTACATCGGACGTGGTCAAGACTACTATGTAGCCATGGAAGCCAGTCTCAAACTCAAAGAGATTTCTTACATTCAATGTGAAGGTTTTGCGGCAGGAGAACTCAAGCACGGAACCATCGCCTTGATTGAAGAAGGAACACCTGTATTGGCCCTCTTGTCAGATCCAGTCCTTGCTAACCATACTCGTGGAAATATCCAAGAGGTCGCAGCCCGTGGTGCCAAGGTTCTCACTATCGCTGAAGAGAATGTTGCTAAAGAGACAGATGATATCGTCCTTACGACCGTACATCCTTACCTCTCACCAATCTCAATGGTCGTACCAACGCAATTGGTCGCTTACTTCGCAACCCTCCACCGTGGCCTTGATGTGGACAAACCACGTAACCTTGCCAAGTCAGTAACAGTAGAATAAGCTAAGAAAGTCTAGTCCTCCTAGACTTTTTTGCTCTTCCTTGTTATACTTGAGATAGGAATTCTTGTGTTCCGAAGGCAGTTTTTTATAAGGAGAAGAAAATGAAGAAGAAAAAAAATATTATTGCTATGCTGATTGGTATCGTCTTGTCTAGTTCTTTCTTGATACGAACGATCTTGATCCATCAGGCGAGACAAGCGAAGAAGCAAAACTTGGAACGGATTGCTGCTGTGCAAGAGACGGTTCAGTCTCAAGATCAAAAGAAAGCTGAAGAGCAGAAAGAACACTTTAAAAAGGCATTTGAAGGTGTAGATAAAACTTCTATTCAAATGAAAGACTACGATAGCCACACAAAGATTAATGGGGACTACAGTTTTGGTATAAAGGATGGCGTGCACTACCTAGTAGAATTAAAAACAGGTGAGAAAGTAGCTCTGGAAGGTGTGGACAAGGCCTTTCCTTTGTCTGTCAAAAACGAGGACACAAATAGTACGGAGCTTGCCCTGGTTGTCCGCAAAGACCAAGCCTGGTATATGATTGATACAAAGGGTGAGACGATTTACACTTTTGAACAAACAGAATTGACAGAAAACTCGAAGTTGACTTTGAAAGACAATAAACTACAGGTAGAATAAACTAAGAAAGTCTAGTTGATCTAGGCTTTTTCTAATGAGCAAATTTATTGAAGGTAAAACTAATTAGTGATAAAATGTCCTAAAAACTAAAGAATATAACGAGGAAACAGGATGGTAGAACTAGGGATTTCAACATTTGGTGAAACAACAACGCTGGAGGCGACTGGGCAGGCTTACAGTCATGCTGAACGCATTCGTCAGTTGGTGGCAGAGATGGAGCTTGCTGACAAGGTTGGTTTGGATGTTTATGGGATTGGCGAGCACCATCGAGCGGATTTTGCGGTATCTGCGCCAGAGCTTGTCCTTGCAGCTGGTGCGGTTAATACCAAGAAGATTCGTTTGACCAGTGCGGTCAGCATTCTCTCAAGTATGGATCCAATCCGTTTGTTTCAACAGTATGCCACTATCGATGCTTTGTCAAATGGACGTGCGGAGATTATGGCTGGAAGGGGTTCTTTTACGGAATCTTTTCCCCTGTTTGGTTATGACTTAAAAGACTACGAAGCACTTTTCGATGAGAAATTAGACTTGCTACAGTTAGTCAATGAAAAAACCAAGATAGACTGGCAAGGTCGATTGACTCAAACAATCTCTGAAAGAGAAGTTTATCCTCGTCCAGTTCAGGAAAAATTACCCTTGTGGGTAGCGACAGGTGGTCATGTCGAATCAACAGTGAAGATTGCTCAGGCAGGTCTACCGATTGTCTATACTATTATTGGTAGCAATCCTCGCTATTTTAAAAAGTTGATTCAGGCTTATCGTGAGATTGGGAGCGAAGCTGGCCATGCCAGTCATGAACTAAAGGTTGGAGCCCATTCTTGGGGGTGGATTGCGGAGGATGGCGAGCAGGCGGTGAAAGATTATTTCCATCCGACCAAGCAAGTCGTGGATGCGATTTCCAAAGACCGTCCGCACTGGCAGGAATTGCGTTATGAGCAATATTTGGAGCAAGTAGGGCCAAATGGCGCCATGTTTGTTGGAAATCCAGATCAGGTGGCAGAAAAATTGATTCGCATGATTGAAGACTTAGGTTTGGACCGTTTCATGCTCCATCTACCGCTTGGTTCCATGCCTCATGACCAGGTTCTGAGAGCTATTGAACTCTTCGGCACACAAGTGGCACCCAAAGTCCGGGCATATTTTACCATGAAAGAGGCTTAATAAAAAATCCTAATCAAGTTTATAAAAAATCTATATAACAACCATTTTAAAAAAGTAATAAACAGAAAGAACCTCTGAAAGGCCAGTGAAATCAAGCTTTCCAGAGATTTTTTCTTTATAGATATAAAAATTTCCAATTGAGTTGATAGTCAATATATATTGGGAAAAGAGAAAAAGGAGTGGTAAGATGGTTTCAATCCAAATGGAAGGAGAAAGGTATGGCAA
>CALHBZ010000325.1 GCA_937930605.1 Streptococcus oralis | reverse complement strand
AATATCTGCAGCTGTGATTGGCATGAGTTTTCTCCTTAATGTATGACTACTTGCGATTACCTAACCGCGACCAAAAGGCGACTGTGCTGAAGCAAAGCGTCCCTGTTGGAGGAGCTCATTATGAAGCGCACGACGCACCTCCGTTGGGCTCACTGATTTCTTGGATTTCGCCTCACGTTCAGCATATTTTTTCTTAATAGCAGCGATATTGAAACCTTCAGAGATATAATCTTTGATTTCAAGCAAACGATCCATGTCATTCAAAGAATACATGCGACGGTTCCCTTCGTTTCGATCAGGCTTTATCAACTCTTGATCTTCATAATAACGAATCTGACGCGCCGAGAGATCGGTCAACTTCATCACACTACCGATAGGAAAAACAGCCATATTTCGACGAAATTCTCTTTCCTTCATTTACAATTTCCTTCTTTCTGTCTATTATAGTCTAAAAAAGCACATACGTCAATCAATAATGTCATAAAATGTAACATTATTTTCTTTTTTTCTCCAAAAGATTTCTAAAACGTTCAATATCATAATTTACGAGTATGGCCACAAAAACACCCATAAATGTTTCAAATACACGCGCAAATACGTACAAAAATGTTTCTCCGCTTGGTATTGATAGGGTAATGATCAACATAGCTGCTACACCACCGATAACTCCCGCTTTGTTGTTCATAGCAACATTTGTCATAATGGTTAACATGGTGCAAATCGGAACAACCAGTAAGGTCACCCAAAAAGCTTCTTGAAATAGAGTGTTTAAGAGGAAGAAAACAAGGGCGTAGAAACCACCGATACTGTTTCCTAGAATACGTGATGTTCCAAAATGAACGCTCTTATCAAAACTCTCTCTCAAACTAAAGACTGCTGTCAAAGCCCCAATTTGAAGTCCCTTCCAACCAAAAAATCCAAAAATCAAGAGAACTAAAAAAACAGCAATTCCAGTTTTAAAGGTTCGTAGACCAAGCTTGAACTGTGACTTATCAAATTTATATTTTTTAAAATAACCCATAATCTCAACTTTCTATTTCCATTTTATCATAAATTAGTTGATTTTATGAGCCAAAATCAATCGGAAACGTTTTTAATTCAAGCAACAAGAAAAAGAGGAAACTAAGTTCCTCTTTTCATCATTTTATTTACGAAAGCTTATTTTTCTGTCAAGGCTGCAAGTCCTGGCAATACTTTACCTTCAAGAAGCTCCATAGAAGCGCCTCCGCCCGTACTAATCCATGAGAACTTGTCTGCACGACCAAGATTGATGGCTGCGGCAGCTGAGTCACCACCACCGATGATTGATTTCACACCTGGTTGTTTCACGATAG
>CALHBZ010000324.1 GCA_937930605.1 Streptococcus oralis | reverse complement strand
CTCTGAAAGTGTATGACTTTAAGAAAGCGAAGGTTCTTTTAAATCGCTTGGGCTTAAACCTGCAGGCTCCTGCTTTTGACAGTCGCTTGGCCAAATACCTTCTCTCTACTGTAGAGAATAATGAAATTTCAACCATTGCGAGTCTTTATGGTCAGACTTACATAGTCGATGATGAGACCTTTTACGGCAAGGGGGTCAAGAAGGCACTTCCTGAACGGGAAAAATTCTTGGAACACCTAGCTCGCAAGGTTGCGGTATTGGTTGAAACCGAGCCTGTTTTACTTGAAAAACTCGGTGAACATGAACAGTTAGATCTCCTCTATGACATGGAGCAACCTCTGGCTTTTGTCCTTGCCAAGATGGAAATCGCTGGAATTACGGTCAAGAAAGAGGCCTTGCTTGAGATGCAGGCTGAAAATGAGCTAGTCATTGAAAAGCTAACTCAAGAGATTTATGAGCTAGCTGGTGAGGAGTTTAATATCAATTCGCCTAAGCAGTTGGGGGTACTTCTCTTTGAAAAGCTCGGTCTTCCTCTAGAATACACCAAGAAAACCAAGACAGGTTACTCAACAGCCGTGGATGTGCTAGAGCGTCTGGCTCCTATTGCACCGATTGTTAAGAAAATTCTAGACTACCGTCAGATTGCTAAGATTCAATCGACTTATGTGGTCGGTTTACAGGACTGGATTCTTTCTGATGGCAAGATCCACACTCGCTATGTGCAGGATTTGACCCAGACAGGACGCCTGTCTAGTGTCGATCCAAACTTGCAAAATATCCCTGTGCGTTTGGAACAAGGCCGCCTCATTCGTAAGGCTTTTGTACCTGAGTGGGAGGATAGTGTCCTTCTCAGCTCGGACTATTCACAGATTGAGTTGCGCGTCTTGGCACATATCTCTAAAGATGAGCACTTAATTAAGGCCTTTCAAGAGGGAGCGGATATCCATACCTCGACAGCCATGCGTGTCTTTGGAATTGAACGCCCTGAGGATGTCACTCCAAATGACCGTCGCAATGCCAAGGCTGTCAACTTTGGAGTGGTTTACGGAATTTCAGATTTTGGCTTGGCAAACAATCTTGGTATTAGTCGTAAGAAGGCCAAAGCCTACATTGATACCTATTTTGAACGTTTTCCTGGAATCAAAAACTATATGGAAGAAGTGGTACGTGAAGCGCGTGATAAGGGCTATGTAGAGACCCTCTTCAAGCGTCGCCGCGAGTTGCCAGATATTAATTCGCGCAACTTTAACATTCGTGGTTTTGCAGAGCGGACAGCTATCAACTCCCCTATCCAGGGATCTGCAGCAGATATTCTCAAAATTGCTATGATTCAGCTAGACAAAGCTCTAGTTGAAGGTGGCTATCAGACCAAGATGCTCTTGCAAGTGCATGATGAAATCGTCCTTGAGGTTCCGAAATCAGAACTAGCAGCCGTCAAAGCTTTAGTGAAACAAACCATGGAAGAAGCCATCCAACTCAGTGTTCCCCTCATCGCTGATGAGAATGAAGGGGCAACCTGGTACGAGGCTAAATAAGAAAGTTAAGAAAGAGTTTGGAGCAATTGGCTTCAAACTCTTTTTCATGTTTTTCTGTAAACAGTTTCCTTGACTTTTCCTTGTATTTGCGTTACTATATGTCCATATAAGATATGGGAGTCTGTGTACAGTCTGAGAGGAAGTGTTAAACTTCGACCGCACCTGATCTGGGTAATGCCAGCGTAGGGAAGGATACTTAGCCGAATTCTGCACCTTTTCCATATATGGCAAAGGTTTTTCTTTTTGTCAAAAAGAAAAACTGAGAAGAGGAGGTTTTTATGAAAGCAAGCATTGCCTTGCAAGTCTTACCCCTATCACAGGGGATTGATCGAATCGCTATTATCGATCAAGTGATTGCTTATCTGCAAGCTCAGTCCGTGATCATGGTGGTGACACCCTTTGAAACGGTCTTGGAAGGAGATTTTGATGAGCTTATGCGTATTCTCAAAGAGGCGCTTGAAGTGGCTGGGCAGGAGGCAGATAATGTCTTTGCCAATGTCAAAATAAATGTAGGAGAGATTTTAAGTATTGATGAGAAGCTTGAAAAGTATGATGAGACGACAGATTAGTCTTTTGGGATTTCTCGGAGTCTTGTCGGTCTGGCAGTTAGCAGGAATATTCAAACTTTTACCCAAGTTTATCCTGCCAACTCCTCTTGAGATCCTCCAGTCCTTTATTCGTGACAGAGAATTTCTCTGGTACCATAGCTGGGCGACCTTGAGAGTGGCTTTGCTAGGTCTAGTCTTAGGAGTCTTGATTGCCTGTCTTATGGCGGTGCTCATGGATAGTCTCTCTTGGCTCAATGACTTGATTTACCCTATGATGGTGGTTGTTCAGACCATTCCGACCATTGCCATAGCGCCTATCTTGGTCTTGTGGCTAGGCTATGGGATTTTGCCCAAGATTGTCTTGATTATCCTGACGACAACCTTCCCTATCATCGTCAGTATCTTGGACGGTTTTAGGCATTGTGACAAGGATATGCTGACCTTGTTTAGTCTGATGCGGGCCAAGCCTTGGCAAATCCTGTGGCATTTTAAAATCCCTGTCAGCCTGCCCTACTTTTATGCAGGTCTGAGGGTCAGTGTCTCCTACGCCTTTATCACAACAGTGGTATCTGAGTGGTTGGGAGGCTTTGAAGGACTAGGTGTTTACATGATTCAGTCCAAGAAACTGTTTCAGTATGATACCATGTTTGCCATTATTATTCTGGTGTCGATTATCAGCCTTCTTGGCATGAAGCTGGTCGATATTAGTGAAAAATATGTGATTAAATGGAAACGTACTTAAAAAGAGCGTTTTAGAAAAAGAAAAGAGGAAATCAAAATGAAAAAAACATGGAAAGTGTTTTTAACGCTAGTAACAGCTTTTGTAGCTGTCGTGTTAGTGGCTTGTGGCCAAGGAACTGTTTCTAAGAACAACAAAGAAGCAGAACTCAAGAAAATTGACTTTATCCTAGACTGGACGCCAAATACCAACCACACAGGGCTTTATGTAGCAAAGGAAAAAGGTTATTTCAAAGAAGCTGGAGTGGATGTTGATTTGAAATTACCACCAGAAGAAAGCTCATCTGACTTGGTAATCAATGGCAAGGCGCCATTTGCTATCTATTTCCAAGACTACATGGCTAAAAAGTTGGAAAAAGGGGCAGGAATTACTGCCGTTGCCGCTATCGTAGAACACAATACATCAGGAATCATCTCACGTAAATCTGACAATGTCACCAGTCCAAAAGACTTGGTTGGGAAGAAATACGGAACCTGGAATGACCCAACGGAACTGGCTATGTTGAAAACCTTGGTAGAATCACAAGGTGGGGACTTTGAGAAGGTAGAAAAAGTACCAAACAACGACTCAAACTCGATCACACCGATTGCCAATGGCGTCTTTGACACTGCTTGGATCTACTATGGTTGGGACGGTATCCTTGCTAAATTTCAAGGCGTAGATGCTAACTTCATGTACTTGAAAGACTACGTCAAGGAATTTGACTACTACTCACCAGTTATCATTGCTAACAACGACTACCTCAAAGATAACAAAGAAGAAGCACGTAAAGTCATCCAAGCTATCAAAAAAGGCTACCAATACGCAATGGAACACCCAGAAGAAGCTGCAGATATCCTCATCAAGAATGCTCCTGAACTCAAGGAAAAACGTGATTTTGTTATCGAATCGCAAAAATACTTGTCGAAAGAATACGCAAGCGACAAGGAAAAATGGGGACAATTCGATGCAGACCGTTGGAATGCCTTCTACAAGTGGGATAAAGAAAATGGTATCCTCAAAGAAGACTTGACTGACAAAGGCTTCACCAACGAATTTGTAAAATAATGACAGAAATTAGACTAGAACATGTAAGCTATGCCTACGATGATGAAAAGATTTTAGAGGATATCAACCTGCAGGTGACTTCGGGTGAAGTGGTCT
>CALHBZ010000323.1 GCA_937930605.1 Streptococcus oralis | reverse complement strand
AGATTTTCACTGTATCCAAACCACTCAAAACATCAATAGAGTTCAATGAAAGATTGGTAATACCGGATACACGACGACTATGGCGCATCACAACTGAGTCAAACCAACCCACACGACGTGGACGGCCAGTTGTTGTACCGTATTCATGACCTACTTCACGAATGCGATCTCCCACTTCATCAAACAATTCAGTTGGGAAAGGGCCGTCCCCTACACGACTCGTATAGGCTTTACAAACACCTACAACCTTGTCAATCTTACTTGGACCAACACCAGAACCGATTGTCACACCACCAGCGACAGGGTTTGACGAAGTAACAAATGGATAAGTCCCTTGGTCAATATCCAACATAACACCTTGCGCACCTTCAAAAAGCACACGTTTGCCATTATCAAGTGCATCGTTCAAGATAACAGATGTATCTGTCACATACTGCTTAATTTGTTGTCCATATTCATAATACTCTTCAAAAATATCATCGACTGAAATAGGGGTGCTATCATATAATTTTTCAAACAGACGATTCTTTTCCGCAAGATTACGTTCTAAACGCTCATGAAAAATGTCTTTATCCAAAAGATCCGCAATACGAATACCGACACGAGCTGCCTTGTCCATATAGGCTGGACCAATTCCTTTAATTGTAGTACCAATCTTATTGACGCCTTTAGCTTCTTCTTGCAAGCGATCCAACTCAATATGGTAAGGCAAAATAACATGTGCACGATCAGAAATACGCAAGTTATCAGTTGTCACACCTTCCTCATGAAGATAACTCAACTCTTTTACTAGAGATTTAGGGTTTACAACCATCCCGTTCCCAATGACAGAAATTTTTTCAGGGAAGAAAATACCTGATGGAATCAAGTGCAACTTAAATTTCTTGCCATCAATCACAATGGTGTGACCAGCATTATCACCACCTTGGTAACGAGCAATCACCTCTGCATTAGCTGAAAGAAAATCTGTAATTTTCCCTTTACCTTCATCACCCCATTGGGTACCTACAACAACAACTGAAGTCATAATAAAATTCGTCTGAGCTACTAGGAGCTCGTCCTTTCTCATATACATGGCAGGAGTCTCACCTGCAATCATATCTTACAATTTATTATAAGAAAAAAAGACCATTTTATCAAGAAGAAACACTGGAAAAGATTTGGAATTTCTGTAAATCATAAAATGCAAAACCTTATATTTTAAATAAAATCCTTAAAATCATAAATTCAATGCTCATTATTGTTCGTGATAAATGATATATATGAACGTCACTAGTTTAGAGTAGTACCTTCTAGCAAAAATTTATCTAGATACAAGCGATAGACCGTCTGAAAATGATATAAACAAAACTCTTTATCGCTTTTAATTCTAAATCTTATCAGGTAATAAAGTAAAAAACGAAGATGAAGTGATTCCCATTCAGCACAACTCTGACATAAAGAAGCATATTCTTGTTCAACTAGTTTCAAAAAGACAAATGCTCGTTCGTAAAATTTTTGAAGCATATAAAAAATCCCTTTCTTATTATTAACACTAGTCTAACAAAAATAAAAACTAAAAAAGCTTTAAATCCTATAAAAGCAGAATTTAAAGCTAAACGAACTGAAAATAAAATAAAGAGGCATTTATAGATGCAAAAATTAAGTTTTGAATTTTGAGAAGTTTACTTCATTTATAAAATCAGAACCACCCTCTAATGGGTAGTATGCACTAGGGATATAAGCTCAAATTATCAGCCAGCGCCAAAAGACCCTCGCTTTTACATTGTTCAAGCCTTATTGCTCTTGACTCGTCACTTACCTCTCAAAGAGGCTTGAGTGTTACTTACCACTATACCTAAAGGGATCCTCATATTCTTTTACACTCTATTTATCTAGTGCAGTATCATACTTTTCCTGCTCTTGAATATATTTCTTAATTGTGGCTCCATTAAGTCCTACTGTACTCACGTAGTAACCTTTCACCTAAGAATGCCGATTCCCAAACTTATACTTGAGGTTGGTGTGTCTATCAAACATCATGAGTGCACTTTTACCTTTTAAATAACCCATGAAACTTACAACGTTAATTCTAGGTGGAATACTTACTAACATATGTACATGGTCTGGCATTAAGCGACCTTCAATAATCTTAACACCTTGCCACTTTGTGTGCGATAAACTATGAGCCTTTTGTGCCATATTTTTCTCCTTTCGCTTTACAATTGGCTTGAACACCTTTATTATTTCGCGTTTGGAGTTTTTTGGTATAACCTTCGACGCGCACCTCACGGAGCGAGACGGACTAATAATCACATAACTAAAACAAAAAAAACACCAATGGTGTTCTTTTTTCTAACTCCGCCAGTAGGACTCGAACCTACGACATCATGATTAACAGTCATGCGCTACT